>NZ_ASZT02000126.1:0-15774 GCF_001006065.1 Sphingobacterium sp. IITKGP-BTPF85 | reverse complement strand
TATGGCGGTGGCGATACTGTTGAAGAGGCAAAACAATCCATTTTAGATGCGATTAATATCATTACTGAAGAGTTCACTACAGAGAATATACCTCCCATCCTAAAAGGCAAATACGATATTGTGTATCAGTTCGATGCAGAGAGTTTTCTCACCTACTACAAGGGTATCTTTACTAATGCCGCTTTAGAAAAGATTACAGGTATTAATCAGCGTCAGTTGCAACATTACTCATCTGGATTAAAAAAGCCTCGTCAACCTCAGCTTAAGAAGATAGAAGAAGGGCTTCACCGTCTTGCGGCAGAGCTACAGGCGGTGGAATTGGTATAATTAAATATGAATTGGTTAGTTGATAATATTATATTTAAAGTTTCTCTCATTCTATCAGAGATGATCGAATATTTAAGGATGGCTTTTGTAAACGAAATGAATATTAAATTTTAATTCATGACAGGTCTTCAGGAAATGATTTTAATAGATGAGATCATCTTATAATCAAAAATTGCCCAAAGAGCTGCAGCACGCTTGAAAGCTACTCATGACAATTTTGATCATGTCGAAACATGGTGCTCAACCTGAAAAATAGGATGACTCTCCAATCCTTACAAAGTCTTGCTTTTCGTTTTCTTTTAAAGCTACTATTGCAAATATTGGTTCATCTTTATCTAACCTAGATTTTGCTTCACTAAAAACGTCGTTCCAATCAGATCCAACTTTGGATATTAAAAATCTGTAAGTGGTGGTGTGTAATCTAAACCGCGCTCTTTTTTAGCAGACATCTTTCCCTTTGCTTGTTCTAATATTTCTTTTTTGCTATTACGAGTGTCTTTATAATCTCCACCAAATTTATGATGAACATTAAATGTCTTAGTATTTACTTTTCTAAATAATTTGGATTTATCTTTGTTCATGTTAAATTCTTAGCAATTAATGCACAAATTTAAAGTTGGTGACAGTTGGATTTTGTTATTATTGATATAAACCAGAACTGTCATACCTAAGTTGATAAGGATAACGTTCATAAATAGCATTATCTTCATTGATCGTGTATCCATTTTTTCGATCTAGCTCCGCTTCCTCTAGTAATTTTGAAGCAGCTTCCGTTTTACCTAGATGTACTAATGAAACAGCTTTATAATACTTCGCGTCAGAAAACTGTTGATATTTATTTAGGGTACGATCAAACGTTTTTATTGCCATATCATATTTCCCTTGCTCGTACTGGGAGATACCATAATAAAATAAATCCAGATGATGGATCCACTCTTCACCAATTCTTAGAACCGTCAAATCAATTTCTTGTTTTAAAATTGCTTCTGCTTTTTCAAATTCATTTAACTGCAATAGCTCAGCGCTATGTAGAATTTATAGGAGTGGTCCATTATATGACCGTTACCATGCCTGGCTATAGCCTCTTCAAAGTCGACTATTGCTTCCCGATAGGTCTTAGCAAAAATACATTTTATAAATCCTCGATAGTTTAGGTAATTGTCTTTGTCATAAAAAACAGCTTTATCAAGATATTGCATGCCCATTTCATATTTTCCTTGTTTAAACAAGGGCATAGCTTTTTGTTGCCAGAGATAAGCAATCGTAGAATCTTCTTTTAAACCCATATCAATATATTTTCCCCATTCTTTTGAGTAGTAGCTGTATTGACGAGCGCTGTCTGTTAAATATTTTTCTACTATGGCTTCTTGCTTTGCTTTATCACGCTCAGGAGGAGGTTTTTCAATATTTCTGTTTTTACAACTTATTATTGTTACCGCCAAACTTAGTGACAACAGGGTATATTTTAATATGTATATGATATGATGGCTGCTATATAATCTTGGCATTTTCCTTATAAATTGAACCCTCAATATACAATAAAATAGAAGAACTTATTTGAATTTAGCATTTTGAATCGATCCTCACAACTTCACCTATCCATTTCCTTCATTCACCGAGTTTTTAGTTGGTTTAGTCTAATTGCCATAGGGTAGGAACGATTTACACCCTACTTTTGAATCAACAATTAAAAACAACTAGAAACAACTGCAAAGCAGGCATCAGGGTTTGAGTTGGTGGATGTGGGGCTGATGCAACTTAATAACAATAAAACATAAAGATATTATGAACACTTTAGCAAAAACATTCGCAGCAGCAGCCTTGATCGCAGTATCAACATTTACGATAGCAGCAGGAAAACCAGTAGGAGACAACTCTAAAAAAGCGGTAGTGAATCTATCTACAGCAGATCTAGCGATTGATCATTACGTAGCAGTTATGACCGAGGGACAGTCGGCAGGAGTAGAGCAGTTGTTTACATCCGATTTTAAAAAGAAGGTACAGGCATCAGAAGATAAAACCAATAGCCGTTCAGAAGTAATTTCCTTTTTGAAAAAGCAAAAAGGCGAGCAGTTGAACTGTAAAACAAGCACTACCATTGTTGAGCAATCCAGTGACTATAGGATTGCAAAAGTGATGCAACAATTTGAAGGGTTTACCAAGATCGATTTAATCACCTTGGTCAATGAAGGTGGCAACTGGAAAGTATCTCAATCCATTAACTCGTATAAGTAAGGTTAATTCATATGTTTAGTAAAGGCCACATCGAGCGATGTGGCTTTGTTTGTTATTATCCAACAATAAAACAAAAAGATCAATACATGTTGATTTATTTTAAAATATTTAGAGCCTATTTAAATTTAATAGGCTCTAAATATCATTAGCGTAATAGTCAGGTAATCATCGTATGAAAAAGATGTTAATTTCCCCTATATGTCGAATAACCAAAAGGAGATAGGGTAATAGGTACATGGTAATGTTCATTGTCAACAAGTTCAAAAACAACTTCTATAAACGGGTAGAACGATTTATTTCCAAGAGATTTGAAGTAAGAACTGGTGTGAAATGTTAACTTATAAATGCCTGTATTATCTTTTCCGTCCTGTTTTAAAAAATCTTTTATTCTACCATTACTATCAGTATTTTTTTCCTCTATCATAGTCCAAATCTGATTCTTGTTCATTTTCGACAGTGTAATTTTAACATTGGTAGCAGGTTTACCGGTGGTGATGTCTAAAATATGACTTGAAAGTTGAAACTTAGTTTCTTGAGCTAGACTCACTTGCACTATACCGATGAAGACTAAAACTATAAGAGTTATTTTTTTCATTTTGAATGATATTTAGTTATTTCTATTAAAATTGAGATTTTGTATTGCTTGTGCTGAAAGAAGGTGATTTTTATCACTCCAAATGATCCTCGAATGGTAGATCCCTATGGAACCAAAAAACTGAAAATTTAGTTTTTCGGGATAAATGGACTATCCGTTCTGTCATGCTTTACCCACACTAATTTAGACGTGTCATAACCAATTTCTGTCGCAATATTTAGGAACTTCGTTTTAACCGCTTCGGGAATCTCTTTTGTTCTTGATAAAATCCATAGATAATTTAAGTTTTTACCTGCCACCAATGCATATTTATAATCATCATCCATTGAAACAACATTATATCCCGAGTAAAAAGGGCCAAAAAAACTAACTTTTAATGCTGCGATATCTTTTTCTCCTCTAAATTTTGCCAAACCCTCGGCTTTTTTCCATTCATTCTTTCTAAAATTATATCCACTGTTTAATACCAGTACATCTCCTTTTTCGTTTAAACTGTACTGAGCCGAAACGTTGTCTAGATCTTTTTCAAAACGAAAATCAAAACGAGCTATTTCGTACCAAGTTCCTAAATATTTATTGACCTCAAAATTTGCAACTGCCTTTGTGTTTTTTGGAATTGAAGCACAGGAATTAAAGAGTACAATTACTAGAGAAAAAATAAAGGTTAAAGTTTTAGTATGCGTTTTCATTTTTTTTAAATTTTGTAAAAAAATAAATGACCAATAGAAACTGAGTATATCCGTACACAGCATCTTCGATTGGTATTGTTAGTATGCGTATACCCAAAAAATCACCAGGGTTGTAATTTACAATAGGAGATTCTAATCCAAAGCCAGTCAGCACACCATTGACCGGAAGAAAGCCAAGCATTAAAACACTGAATACTAAGGATGCTTTGCTAATCCAATCTTCTCGGGCAATAAAATGGAGATAAATTAAGGTTATGATTGTCGCTATTGCGGTCACTAAAGTATAGATCTTATCATGATGACGCAAAGCGATCACCGAACAAACAATAATGCTGACAAAAACAATTATATTATTAAAACCTGAAAGTCTGTCTAATTTGAAAAATTTATCAAAACAGAAATATGTAAAGGCACAAGAAAACGGAATACAAATAAAGAATAACCACTCTTCGATAGGTAAACCGGCAACGACAATTCCAAGCGTGTAATCGGTATTGAACCACCAAACACCTTTTGAGGTAAACCAGACATCCCAGGCAATGAAGGGAATAGCAACCACTACAGCAGCTTTAAAAAATGCTCCAAAATGTCGATTGAAAAGAATTCGTTTATCAAAAGAAGCGATCAGACAAATGATGACTGTAAAAAATAAAATCAAAGAATACGTATATGTCATCATTTTTATCCGGATTAAAATACATTTGAAAATATTTGAAGGGCACATATAAAAAACCAAAACATTCACCATCGTGTTTCGTAGTATGCTTATGATGTTGTTTGTGCGCTCTACGGAGCGCTAAAAAATAAGCATTTTGAGTTTTGGTCATGAATTTAATCCGCTGATGGATAAATATATCATGAATAAAAAAATAGGCCATACCGTACAGCATGATACCCAATCCAATATAAAATAGATAATTAAACTCTTTTAGGGAACCAAAGTACATTAAAATTATCGTGGGTATCGCGAATATCACAAAGAAGTAATCATTTTTTCGAGCGGACCATCATTGCTGTGATCGTGATGGTCCTTATGTAAGCCCCATAAAAAGCCATGCATAATGTATTTATGGATAATCCAGGTGGCGCCTTCCATCAGTACAAAAACGATCATTGTTATTAAAAAGTTCATGCTATTATTTTAGGGTGTTAAACATTTTTTCTAGTACAGCATATCGGAAATCAAAAATATCAGCTAGTTTCTTTTTTACAAATATCCGATGTGCGATATTACCCAATATACCAAACGGCAATTCATAATCTACAGTATCTTTTATCAGTACCCCGTTGCTATTTGGGATAAATTCATGAAAATGGCTCCAATATTTATACGGACCTTTTTCTTGATAATCAGTAAAACTCCTATTAAACTCAACTTGACTGATTCTTGTTCTCCATTTTAACGGAATTTTGAACATGGGCGAAACAGTATAATCAATAATCATCCCCTCAAAATATCTTGATGATCATCTTTAGATATTATCTTAAATCGCATATCTTCTGGGGTTATTTTCGACAGGTTAGCCGGAGAAGAAAAAAAGTGCCAAGCAGTTTTAATATCGCAATTTAATTGTTGTTCTCTATATAGTTGATGTCTCATCTTCTAGTTGTTTTAAGCGTATTTATGTTTTTTTCAAAATCTCTCCACTAATCTTTTCTCTGTTTCCCATTATAATATTGTCAAAAGGGGAGACTTGAGGCATTTCAGAAAACAAGGTGAAAGCAGGAATAAGGAAATAGTTTCAATCATAAATAAGCAGTTTTATACCTCACATAGCTTTTAAATGCTACATATGCTTTTTCAGAATTAGCAATTCGCACCCTGCTATTCAATATGTCTTCGGATGATTTTCTTTTGATTTTTTTAAATAAAGAAAGATAATATTTATAAGCCATGTAAACACCAAACATAGCGGAATTCGGAAGTTTTTTTATTCCCAATAATGCTTCATTAAATTCTTCTTCAATTTCATTTTCAATCCTACTTTTTACATGATTATCAAACACCTCCATATCAATGTTTGGAAAATAAGTACGACCTAAAATGTGATAATCATCTTTTAAATCCCTTAAAAAATTAATTTTTTGAAAGGCTGAGCCCAATTTCATCGCATAAGGTTTCAATTTTTCATAGTGCTCTCTGTTGCCATTTGTAAAAACCTGCAGACACATTAAGCCGACTACTTCTGCTGAGCCAAAAATATATTCTTTATAGCGTTCAGAATTATAATCTATTTTGTGAAGATCCATTTCCATACTATGTAAAAATTGGCTGATTAGTTTTGTGTCAATTGAATATTGATGGACGACGTGTTGAAAAGATTGTAAAATCGGGTTGAGTGAAATTCCTTCCTCCAGCGCATTTTCTGTTTCTTCTTTTAATCTATTCAAAAGTTTCTCTTTATCGTATCCATGAAAACTATCTACAATTTCATCTGCTAACCGAACATATCCATATATGGCATAAATCGCATTGCGAATGGAAGGACTGAGCGCTAAAATGCCTAGTGAGAAACTTGTACTATATTTTTGTGTCGTGATTTTACTTACTACGAAAGAAGTTCGTCGAATAGTTGTTTCATATAGATTATTTTTTAGCGTTAATAATTTCATTAGATACAATTTTACCAGAAATGATAGATGGAGGTACTCCAGGACCGGGAACCGTTAATTGACCGGTATAGAATAAATTTTTAATTTTTTTGTTTCTTATTTTAGGTTTTAAAACAGCAGTTTGACCCAATGTATTTGCCAGTCCATACGCATTGCCATCATAAGCATTATAGTCTGAAATAAAATCTTGCACACAATAACTTCTTTTATATTCAATCATTGTCATTAGATCACTAATGCCCAGATGATTTTCCAGTCTTTTAAGCATGGCTACCAAATACTTTTCTCTTACAGCTTCTTCATCATTAATTCCAGTAGCTAATGGCATCAGTAGAAATACATTCTCTTTACCTTCAGGTGCTACACCTTGGTCGGTTTTGGATGGACAGCACACATAGAATAGCGGTTTCTCCGGCCATTTTTTGTCTTCATATATACAATCAATATGTTCGTCCAAGTCATGCTCAAAGAAAAGCGTATGATGCTTAAGATTAGGGAGAGTTTGGTTAATGCCCAAATAATAGATTAAGCTCGAAGGAGCAAATACTCTATTTTTCCAGTACTCTTCAGAATAATTTCGATCCACTTTATTGAGGAGCGTCTCCGTATGATGATAATCTGAAGAGGCAACTACCGTATCAAAATCTAGTTTATTTCCATTGACAGTTAGGGAAATAACGCTTCCGTTTTCAGTATTTATGCTTTCAACAATTTTACTGAAATGAAAATTGCACCTTGTTTTTCCGCAACATGCTTCATCGCTAATACCAATTGATAAAAACCACCTACTGGATAATGTGTCCCAAGAGCATACCCACCATAATTCATCAAACTATATAAAGCAGGAATATTTTTTGGTGAAGCACCCAGAAATATGACCGGAAATTCCATCAAAGTCCTTAGCTTTTCGTTCTTAAAATATTTGGCGACGTAGTTTCTGAAATTTGATAGCAGATCTAATTTTAAGGCGCTTCCGGCTATTTTAGGAGAGATAAATTCTGCCCAGTTGTGGCAAGGCTTATTGACAAAATCCTGCATACCCACCTCATATTTAAATTTAGCAGATTTCATAAATTTTTCTAATTGCAATCCGGCACCTTCTTCGATTTTTTCAAACAAGATTTTTAATTCATCTAAATTTTGAGGTACAGCAATTTTATCATCGGCGAAGATCATTTCGAACTGTGGATTCAATGAAATTAACTCAAAAAAATCAGAAGTTTAGATCCAAAATCAGTAAAAAAATTATCGATAATATCAGGCATCCAATACCAACTCGGTCCCATATCAAAAACATACCCTTCTTCCGTTTTAAATTGCCTAGCCCTTCCTCCGGGTTGGTCATGTTTTTCAAAAACATGAACTTCATTTCCTGCTTTTGCCAAATAGGCAGCAGCAGACATACCCGAAAAGCCAGAACCGATAACAGCTATCTTTTTCCCCATTATTTTTTTTCTTTTAAAACTTCAGTCAATAAATATTCAGATTCAATATTTCTATCGTAGATCGGCATATGAAATTCATTGAGCTTATTCAGTAACCTTATTAATTCCATTTTTTCGTTATCCGTTAAATCACCTGTCACCATCTCGCTAGCTTGTCTTATCTTTTCCATTTGCCGTTCTAAAACCGCTAAGCCTTTATCATTTATTTTTAAAAATTTACTTCTTTTATCAACGTCAGAATTTGTTTGATCTACCCAACCTTTTTTAATCAATCGGTTTATTATTTGCATACCTGCAGGTTTATCATGTACATTTCTTTTTATTAAATCCATTTTGATCATTTCTCCAAAATCTTTCAAGATAATGAGATAGATAAAATCTTCTTGAGTCGAAAATTCGGATCCAAATATGGCGGATTTCGAATAACTCTTAGCGTATCTATTTAAATGTACAATCAACGTATTGATTACACTAGCTGCACTACGTCCATTTTCTTTTCCCTCCAATAGGGGGCAATTTGCTTATTGTCATCCCTACAATCAAGAGCAACCCAATCCTTAAAGCCTTCAATATTAGATTGGTACTTTATGTGTAAAGCGTTCTCCAGCTCAAATTGTTCTAGAAGTTTTAAAACATTTTTTACCATCTCGTATTTCATACCTATATTTAAAGTGTATAAATGTACTAATATTTATTTAAAAAAGTATAAAAGTATACTTATATTTTATTGAAAATATTTTAAAATTCACATCTATAGCTTTATCTCACATATCGAGAAATAATCTTTATCTATTTAACTATTTATAAATAAGATATTTATAAGTTTGTAAAAATATTTGTAAGGAATAATCATATTGATTTTTAGGAGACTGTGAAGAGTTATTACATAAAGGGATTTAATGATATACAAATATCAGTTAATGCTCGGCATTCAAAAAAGTTTAAAAGATTCACCTACCCATTTATACCATTCACCGAGTTTTTAGTTGGTTTAGTCTAATTGCCATAGTGTAGGGAGGATTTACACCCTACTTTTGAATCAACAACTAAGAACAAAAAACTAACAATATAACATAAAGATATTATGAAAACTTTAGCAAAAACATTCGCAGCAACAGCCTTGATCGCAGTATCTACTTTCGCTATGGCAGCAGACAAACCAACAGGAGACAACTCTAAAAAAGCGGTAATGACTCTATCCACAGCAGATCTAGCCATTGATCATTACGTAGCAGTTATGACCGAAGGACAGTCGGCAGGAGTAGAGCAATTGTTTACATCAGATTTTAAACAGAAAGTACAGGCATCAACAGATAAGACAAACAGCCGTTCAGAAGTAATTTCCTTCTTGAAAAAGCAAAAAGGAGAGCAGTTGAACTGTAAAACAAGTACTACCATTGTTGAGCAATCCAGTGACTATAGGATTGAAAAAGTGACCCAACAATTTGAAGGGTTTACCAAGACCGATTTAGTCACATTGGTCAATAACGGTGGCAACTGGAAAGTATCCCAATCCATCAACTCGTATAAGTAAGTAAAGTTAGCATACATATGTTTAGTAGAAGCCACATCGAGAGATGTGGCTTTGTTTGTTATTATCCTCAGCTATGTGCATAGTCTCCAATCTGTTCGGCGTTGAGGACAATATGTTTTTACACTCTTGTTAATCATTGTGTTGCTCTAACCATTTTATAATTGATTGCGTAGTTTCCTCTGGCTTTTCTTGCTGTATCCAATGACCACAATCCAGACTAACAACATCTAGATTAGAAACAATATTTTTTAGGTTTTCAGACTTTGGAATCGTGTCCTGCTCACCATATATCATAAGAGTCGACTGATGAATGATTGGTGTTACGTCGCCATTAAGTGCCAGTTTCTATCCATGTTTCTATACCAATTTATACCCCCTGTAAATCCTGATGATTCAAAGGCGGAAACGAACACTGCGAGTTCATTGTCGCTCATCAAGGGTTCGCCAAGCGGTTTTTCCGCCCTTGCAAGATTAATCATCAGCACTCCTGGTTCAGGAGGTGTGGGAGCTGAGTTTTTGCGGAATATATTACGAAGGAACTGAGCAGTGTTTTCATTCATAATCGCATCTGCTACCCCAGGTTGTCTGTTGAAATGAACAAAATAGAAGTCTGCTCCAAATATTGCTTCCATCAACTCAATCCATGGCTTTTCACCACGATCTTGATAAGGCAAAGCCAAGTTGATGATTTTATTTACCCGATCAGGATGCAATAGTGCTAGATTCCAAACCACATTTGAACCCCAGTCATGACCCACAAATGTAGCATCCTTATATCCATAATGGTCGAGCAGGGCAATAAGGTCACCAGTCAAATGTTCAATATCATAATCCGTCACTTCAGTCGGACTTGAAGAATTACCATAGCCACGTTGATTTGGGACAATTACATGGTAGCCAGCCGCGACAAGAGCCGGTATTTGATAACGCCATGAAAATGCATGCTCTGGAAACCCGTGGCAGAGAACGATAGGTTTCTCAGAATTTTGCTGACCTGCTTCAAATACTTCCAGAACTACTCCATTAACAGAGATCATTTTAGGTTCTGGAAATTCGATTGCATTAGATCCAGTATTGATTACGTTTGTCATTCCTATATCTTTTAAATATTAATTAATGACGCAAATCTATAAGGGAGAAGTGACAGCCTTATGTCAGGAGTCTAAAATAAATGAGAGGTGTCAAATTACGCTTGTAGGATCATTTTTAAAGTCCAAATTTGTATATAATTATATTTTTACTATAGTAGCTTTATTATAAGTCGTTTATTAAGAGTAAATCTTCCAGCAATTTTGATGATCTGCTATGGAAGTCTATTTTAGAGCAGACTTTTGCACATTTTTCTTTGCAACGCTGGCAATTATATTGACATAATTTATTTAACAATTAGCGGTCTAATAGGTTCTCCAACAATGCTTAATACGCCATCAGATGAAATTGCTAAATCATTAATGTATGATGTCCTTGGAGCGACACTTGTGGAGCTGGCATGAGCATGGTATATATATTTATATCCGCCATCAGCACTTATAAATGGAGCTCCATGACCTGTACCGAGCAATCCCGATGCTGAGGGATGATCTCTCCTTAGGATGGGGTTGCCACTATATTTCTTCCAAGGACCTTTGGGTGAACTGGCTGTTGCATAGCCTACGGCGTAATCCTGGCTTTCAAAATGATTGGCAGAGTAAATTAGATAGTACGTGTTGCCTCGTTTTAAGATTGACGGCCCTTCTACGACTGTAGCTTGTTTCTTCTCCCATGGTTCACTTGTACTTATGCATTTTGTGAGCGTTTCTGCTTTTATACTCTGTAAATCATTATTCATCTCGGCCATCCAAATGACATTTCCATCCGTAAATCGGACATAAAATAAATATGGCGTTCCGTCCTCGTCGATAAAAAGAGAAGTGTCAATTCCTTTTTCATTTGGAATAATAGGTTTTTTTTCTTCTTGAATAAAAGGCCCTTCTGGGCTTGAGGAAGAAGCAACACAAATATGTTCATCAACAGAATAGAACATGTAAAACTTTTTGTGAGCGGTTACATAATATACTTCTGGTGCCCAGAACCATCGGGTTCCCCAAGAGTCTTGAGGGGAAAGTGCTAAATTTTTATGACGCTTCCAATGCTTTAGATCATCGGAAATATAAACTTCAAAACCATTTATGCGGGTGCCATATGCATAGTATTTGCCATTATGGAATAATACGTAAGGGTCTGCAATAGGTAGCTCGTTTTCGATAATTTTAACAGACTTATTATCATTTGCATTACAATATAAAGACAGTATAAAAAATAAACTTATAATCGTTATTAAACGATAAGGAATGCTTGTCATAATTTTCATTTTTTTGAATTCAAATCTTATGAAGAATTAGCCATAAATTCAAATACCGATGAATCTGTTGAGCATTTTGCTCATGCATGATACAAATTGGAATAATTTTGAATAAAATGGACAATGTTATGTAAACTTTAATTTACATTTTTACGTGATATAGATTTGTAATTGGGCTTCAATACAATTATAAACAAAAAAAATAAAATTTATACATAAAAAGAGAAATTACAGAGCCTGAGGTGAATAGTCAGTCAGTAGATGTAAAAAACCAAATTGTAAACGGATGTGAAATTAAAACAGCGCTTTAAGTTTTTAATTTATTCTATTGGATTATTATCAACGGCATAATCCTGTGGACTATTTGTGTCTAGACGTACTATAAACGAGCAGGTGTATCAAAAAAGCAAAAACATAAACTTGGTATTTGAACACATTTTTGTAGATCCTACAGTTATAAGAAATAAACAAACTGGCTATTTCTATAGAACTGAAGACAACTGGGGAGATGATAATGGGAATCCATTGATGCCTATCTTACGATCTGACGATCTGGTTCATTCGGCGGAGTTGGGGCACTGTATTTTAAAATTAATTGAAATATGATTACTAAAAATTTATGTTTATCCTTATTGATTGGTTGCTGGCTGTTGTTATTCTCCACTTCAAAAGCCCAATCAAATAATCCACTTGATGTTGCTTTTGGTGATCCATTTGTGCTTTACGATCAAGAAACAGATGCCTATTATATGTATGGTACTGGTGGAGTAGAGAATGGTTTTGTAGCGTATTCTTCTAAGGATTTGAAACAATGGGAGAATAGGGGTACAGTGTATACCGCTCAGCAAGATAAAAGCTGGGGGACGAAAGATTTTTGGGCCCCGGAAGTATATAAGCGTGGAGGAAAATACTATATGTTTTATAGTGCACATTGGAAAGAAAATCCGAATGATGAATTAGAAAATTATCGCATTGGTATCGCAACCTCAACCAATCCTACAGGCCCATTTATAGATTTGACAGGTCGTCCCTTATTTGACCCCGGATATCCCATTATTGACGGTAACGTGTACTTTGCTGAAGATGGACGTTTGTATCTTTACTATTCACGATGCTGTTATAAAAATCCAGTTCAGTCGGAGATTGCAGCTTGGGCAAAGCAACAGGGGATGTTTGATGAAATAGAAGAAAGCTGGATATATGGAGTAGAGCTAGCTTCAGATTTTTCACATGTAATTGGAGAGCCAACATTATTGTTACGGCCTCCTGTCTCAAGGGATGATAAGCAATCTGAATGGGAGAGTAGATCTGTGACTTCAGGTGAAGTAAATAGAAGATGGACAGAAGGATCCTATCTATTTAAGCATAACAATCTCTATTACATGATGTACTCCGCAAATCATTTCGGAGGAGAAAATTATGCTGTTGGCTATGCAACAGCCTCCAATCCACTAGGCCCATTCGAAAAGTCTGCAACAAACCCTATATTACAAAAAAACATATCCAATGGAGGTGTTGTTTCAGGGACGGGGCACAACAGTCTTTTGAAAGATAAAGAAGGTAAAGTATGGTGTGTATATCATGCCCGCACGACTAAAACAGGCAGTCAGCGCTTAGTATTCTTAGATGAACTGAAAATTTTACCTAACGGTCAGCTTATAGTGGACGGTCCAACTGTTAAACCTTAATAAAGCTGATGTTTTTAGTTTATTGTATTTCGACTTTGATGAGATCGGGAATACCTTATAATAAATTAAAATTTAAAAAGTTGATTATTGATTATATTTCAATATTATTATGCGCCCTATACCTTTCTTGTTGCTGTTTGTGGTCTATCTTGAAATCGCTCCTCTGCTTATATGCTTGCAAAACTTTATGCTTAAGAATATGTCTACGTTAAAGACCTTGCCAAGGATTATGAATTCCGAAGTATTTCAACGCTTCTTTCAGTTGGACAGCTACGTAAAATTGATAAAGGAGGAACGGACTATGTATGATATTAGTTTAAAACGTAAGTGGGATGCTGAAGCTGTGCGGATGTATCAAGAAGGACTGGAAAAGCAATTGGAAGAAGCTATAAGAGAAGCTAAGAAAGCAGAAAAAGAAGCTAAAAGAGTTTCAATAACAGCTAAAGTAGAGGGTATTGCTGAAGGCGAGTACAAAAAAGCCATTGAAACAGCTTTGAGGCTAAAGAGATGGGTTTACCTGTAGAGCAAATTGCCAAGGGTACCGGACTTTCCATTGAAGAGATCGAAAAACTGAAATAAAACAGTGTTCTAAAATATACAGAACCGTTTGGAATGACCAAGCGGTTTTTTTGTGCTAATAAAAGAAATTCTTAGTAAGACATGATTTAAAATTTATGACAAAAACAATAAACCTGTTAAATTAATGTTGATTAACCGACTTTTTAGATTAATTTACCGAGAATAAGATGATATTCACCGTTTTTGGCTGTCATATCGTGTAATATTATTATAGTTTTATTGTTGTACATTTTTAGATAACTGTTTTAATTCTTAATGAATACCTAACTGATGAGAAGATTCTTTTTAATACTAATTTTAATTTCTGTTTTTGGCATTTTGTCAGCTCAAGATTTTAAAGAAAAAATTGATAACATTATTAAAACAGAATTTAAGCAGGTAAACGAACCTGGTGGAGCGTTTTAGTTGCTAAAAATGGAAAAGTGCTTTATGCAAAATCTTTCGGGAAAGCCAATTTGGAATTAGATGTTGATATGACTATCGACCATGTCTTTCAAATAGGTTCCATGACCAAACAGTTCACCGCTGTTGCCATATTAATGCTTGAAAAACAAGGGAAATTAACTGTAAATGATCCAATCTCTAAGTTCATTCCTAATTATCCATCTGCTCATAAAATTACGATAAAACATTTGTTAACACATACGTCGGGAATTCAAGATTTCACTAAAATGAAATCTATATCAGATATTGCTCAAAAACAGATGACCCCTGAAATGATGGTTAACTTTTTTAAAGATGAGCCTGTTAATTTTGAAGCCGGAGAAAATTTGAGTATAATAATTCAGGTTATGTTTTACTTGGATATATAATAGAATTAGTGTCGGGCATTACTTATGAAGATTTTATACAAAAGAATATTTTTCAAAAAATTGGAATGAATAATTCCTATTATGCTTCAGACCGAAAAATTATAAAATCTAGGGCATATGGGTATCATCAAAAAGCAGATGGTTTTGTTAATAAAACATGGATCAATTTTAGTGTCCCATTTTCTTCAGGCTCTTTGATGTCAACATTAGAAGATTTATTAAAATGGCAAAATGCATTAAATGATAATCAGGTATTGGATTCATCAAGTCTTAGTCAAGCATTTAAATCATACAGATTAAATAATGGTGAAATAAGTTCATATGGATTTGGCTGGCATATAAAAGAAATTAATGGTATCCCTACTAGAGAACATGGGGGCAGTATTTTTGGATTTAAATCTATGGCCGTTTACATTCCCAGTAGAGATATTTATATCGTTGGATTGAGCAACTGTGATTGTCACTCACCCACTGAGTTGGTTCGGGAAATTGCTAAAATTACACTTGAAATTTAAAAAAAATAACCCCATTCTAAGCTCGACCACTTCACCTAGCCATTTCCACCATTCAACAAACTCCTTTTTATAACATTGATCAATTTCTTCATTATACTGTAAATAGCAGAGTCCTTTAAACGCTATATCAGTTTCGTAAGACATACCTTCTTGTCAAATCCAATCTGCTCTTACTTAGCACAAGGTTTATCAATTTTTCAATCTATTCCTCTTCAATTTAGAATCACAAAAAAGTGTATATTTAATAATAAATCACACATATATGGATCGTTTATTTATCATATTTAGTTTTGTATTGATATTTTCTACAACTGCAATAAAGGCTGAGCTCTGTCCCGTACAGAACCTATTTTCTCACGATGCTGATACCCTGAGTAATAATCTGAAAAACTACATTATAA
>NZ_ASZT02000125.1:0-15811 GCF_001006065.1 Sphingobacterium sp. IITKGP-BTPF85 | reverse complement strand
CAAGAACGATTTGACGACGCTTTCGATGAACAAGAAATTGATTAAGAAATTCTTGCGTGATCTGGATTCGACCAACGACAACTTTATAACTTTATTCGCAATCTGGATGACACTTCCGTTAAAGGAAGCAGATTCTACATTATTTCCTTAGGCTATCTGCAGGATATCGTCGAGAATCTTTATGTAATTGCTGGCAATGCACACAATCACGTCGATAACAACCATAAACTGCTTAAGGAATATCAGGGGAATGATCTGAGATTAGTTGCCGATGAGTTGGGTAATTGGTACGCCGAAGTATATAGTTTGTATAAGCGCCGTGACTTCTTAAAGCTTGATTCAACCATGAAACAGCGCGATCAGCTTCAGAAGGTTATTAACGATCTTTTGGACAAGCAGATTGACCATATCCGGACAACAGAAAATAGTCCTAAGAACAGTAAACTTTACTTCTCAATCCTGTTAGAGACAAACGAGCTGATCAGCTCTACATTTAAACTCTTACGGTTATTCAAGGAGTTTGAAGAGTTCAAAATGAACAATAAAAAACAAAACTAACATCAGTTAGTTATCAAAAGCCCGAGGTTCGTTCGGGCTTTTCTTTTTTTAACAATTATTTTTTTACAATTTGCTGTAATCTACTGTGACGATAGTCAGGTCAAGGATGGTTTTTTTTGTTTAATACCATCGATGGGAGAGAAGTCCTGCGTTATTTTGATCCGATTTCAGCAACAGCTGTTAGTGGAGCCAATCCTTTGAGTGGGAGCGAAGCTAGCTTTGTAAACCTCTTCGGTGGGCGCTCCCGCAATTATGAAAACAAACTTCAGTAGCTATATAAGAGCGTAGTGGAGTTTTTAAAGCAAAATGCAGATAGCTATTGACTAGCAAAACTATCAGCAGTTCAGACAGCGTTATGGGTTGAATGGTAAGGTAAAGGAGAATATACTTCCTTCATCTTTTACACTCTGAACCTGAATGGTTCCATCATGCAGTTCGATAATTTCTCTACAAAGATAAAGTCCAATACCGAACCCCGATATCACCCCACCACTCGTTTCCTTCACACGATAATAGCGTTCGAATATCCGTTGCTGATCTTTCTCAGCAATCCCTTTTCCAAGATCTTGAACATTTACTTTTAAACTGTTATCGATGGCAGCATAATCTACTCTGATCGTCGATCTGAGAGGCGAATATTTGACCGCATTTCCAATAAGGTTATGGAGTACCTGCGCTATTTTTTCACGATCGGCATGTATCATTATTTTTCCAGGTCCTTTAAATAGAAAATGATGCGTTTTGATCGTCGATAGCACTTCATCTTCAATTTCGGCAAACAGTGATTGAAAATCAAAAACAGTTTGATCAGATGCAGCTGACCCGAATCAAGCTGGATACGTTAAGAAACCCATTAATCATGGAGTTCATATATTGTACTTGCTTTACCGATTTCCCCAGCATATTTTGCGACATAGGATCTTTTGTAGGTAAGTCCATTCGTTGCAGTATCTGCAGATAAGCCTTAAGAGAGGTAAGGGGTGTTTTAAGTTCATGGCTCACCATTCCAATGAAATCATCTTTTCGCTGTTCCTCTTTTTTTTGTTCGGTAATATCCCTCAAAGTACCATTTAAGCTGAGTGGATTACCTTTACTATCATAGAACACTCTTCCGTTGGCCTGCAGCAGTCTAATTTTTTTATCAACATTATTTTGAATCCGATATTCTATGAAATAATGACCATCAGAATCTTTACTTAACACGTGCTCGATGGCCAGCGACACGCGATCCCGATCTTCCGGTAAAATAACTGCGATGGCCAGAGAGAGAGCCATGTTTTCGTCCGATGAAAGACCAAACCATTTCTTAAGAAGCGTATTTCCGGAAAAGAGATTTGTTTCAGTTTGGTAGTAGAAGGTCGCGAGCTCGCCCGCATCTACTGCTAGGTTCAGCATCTGTTGATCCTTTTCATTCTTTTTACGCAGCATTACCTGCTGGGTAATTTCTTCAAGAATGACCAAAACACCTGAAATACTGCCATCATGAGAAAATATAGGCTGATAGATGGAATTAACGATCGCCTCTCTCAATCCGGTTTTATCAAGCAGTTTTACTGTAAATTCAGTGTTTATTTTAGGCTCACCACTTTGATATACGTGTTTAAGCCAATTGTTAACAGGCTGTCCCCGCATTTCCGGGCGGGCACTTTCGTGCGGATATCCAATGACTTCCGACTCTCCTCGTCCCCATATCTTAAGAATCGCAGGATTGGCGATTTCAATATGATGTTCAGGCCCTTTTAACATGGCGATTCCGACAGGTGCCTGTTCTATAATTGTACGAATGTATTCCCTGCTGTCGGCCAGTTGCTTGATATACCTGTTGAGCTCTTCGTTGGTTGATGTCAATTCTTCGAGGGTCGCAGCCATTTCTTCGTTGAGCGCCTGTTCTTTTTCTTCTTTATGTTTGATCTGCTCTAAAAACTCACGGCGAGAGGTCACCTCCAGTGCCGTATTCAGTATACACCAAGTTTTATTGTTTTCATCAATAAGTGCTCTATATTCGTAATCGAAATAATCAAGCGCCTCCTTTCCGTTCTTTATTAACTTTGCAGGAGCCGAAGAAACAGAATATGTTTTCCCAGTACGCCAAACCTCTTGCAGCAGCTCTAAAAAAGGCTGTCCTTCCAATTCAGGAATTGCCTCAATCAAGGGTTTGCCTATCACAGAAGCGTCTTTGCCCCAAACCTCCAGCATTCCTTCATTAGCAAAACGGATGATCATATTCTCACTGCTATAAATAGCTGTAGGTGAGGGCGAGGAAGCCAGTGCCTGAATAACTAAATCAGAGCTAAAGGGAATCATATTTGGACTTTCTTTGGAATTCATTACAAACAAAAATATGAAAGATAATTCATTTATATATAATGGTTTTAAAATATGATTTTAGTCTAACGACCTATGCCTTTATGGATACAAATGGAGAATACTACAGCCGAATTTATATCCATATCTCAACTGTCCGAATTTGTACCCCAGTTATTCAAAGAGATGAATGAAATAGTGGAGGATCAAGTATTTATAGATAGTCAAGCCGCGCTCTTCCGTTATTTCGATTTCCTGGACAAAGGTCAAGCTATAGCAAGTACAGATGAGCAATGAAGCAATTTGGAAAGATGATTATTCGTGGCGGATATGGAGATATTTGTTGGTGCATAATTATTTTTTCTTGATGTAGAATGGTAGATAAATGTATTCGTCAACCTTTAGATCAATTGCTAGCAATTCTATTTATCACCCTTTAGCAAATGAAAGATTTCTTCTATCGAATAATCAAGTACATCATGCGAATAGATATCTTCTGAAAAAATTGATTAAACTAATTGTATTTTAGTGGTAAGTTATACGTTAAAAAGCAAATGAGAAAAAAATTAATCAAGCATTTATTTGTAAGACTTTTAATTGGTGCAGCACCTATGGTTTTTTTTGCAATAGGAATGTTTGCTAAAGGAGAGAGTGGCAACAATGGTATGTCGCTAAACTTGGAGAAATTTTTACCGGTTTGCCTAATTTTAATTTATGTTTCTTTTCTAATTATTAATGGGCTTAATCATTTTGTAAAAGGTAGAGTCGGTTATGGATTGTGTAGTATTAGTACAGTTGTCATTTTAGTTGTGGTATTTTTATACATTATGTATTTAGAACATCTGGTATGAAAAAACGCTCAAAATATTATTTTTACTGATAGATTTTATAGCAAGATCTGTCGCGCATATATCGAAAAATATCGAAGCTATTGGCAATATTTATCATGTAAGTCCCAAATCCGAAGACAATATTACAGTTGTTGATTTTTTTGAAATTCTTCAAGATGAATTGGGTATAGAATTGGAAGCAGTACCCATAAGGAATGGCTTTCTTTGTGGGAGTCGGATGAAGATAGTCCACTCTATCCATTTTTAAGTTTATTTGCTTTCAAAGTACATGATGATAAATCTATCATTGAGATTCATCAAAATACACCTAATTTTGATATCAGCAATACGTTAGCATTCCTTTCGAATAGCAACATTCAAACCACTAAAGTGGTTAAAGAAATGTTATCACATTATTGTAAGTATTTGGGAGTTTTAGAAATGAACTTTTATCTATCCAATTCGCAAGAAACGGAATAATTTGTTTTATATAAATCTCATTAAAATAGAACGTCACTTTACAAAGATGAGATATATCATGATACCAACAGTTCAAAACCCTTATATGATACATGCTAATTTCCCTATCATCATCTATTCGAATTTTATGAAGTGGTGAACAATTGGTTTACTATTATCAAGCATGACCTTGCCAATTGCCAAATTTTGTAATCGTTTCGACCTCAACTTGCAATTTTAAAGTTTTAATAGTAGAATTGCCCAGTTCAATTCATATTTTAATTCATAAAACTAATTAAAATATTTCTTTTAATAACCGTTTATAATTTTTGACAACATATTTCGTTTGTATTTGTTTATACTTGATCCCAACCTAGACCGAAAAGTATATTTATTATTAGATATATAAGAACATGAATTCAAAAACTGAACAGTTAAAAGAGCTGAGTCAGCTTAATGACGAACTCGAAAATTATTTCAGAAATACGATTATACCACAGCTTTTTGTGGATGCAGATCTCCTGTTACGTAAGTTTACACCTCCTGCTATGAAGCATTTCGTGCTTAAAGAAGAATTTATCGGAATGCCAATAGCAGATATCCAGGATAATTTTAAATATCCTAACATAATCAATAATATTCACTCCGTTATTGCTACGGGAAAAATGCTGGAGAAGGAAATCCAGACCACAGATTTGCGCTGGTACCAGATGAATATATTACCCTATATTACCTTTCGGGAAGGTAAGACAAATGGTGTGATTATCACTTTTGTAGACATCACGGCACGAATTAGAGATTTAAAAGAGCATGAAAAGCTGATTTTAGAACATGAATTGTTATTAGACCAGCTCGCTCATGATATTAAAAGCCCTTTAGCAGGTTTAATGCTCACATGTGAATACTTTAAAGTACTTCCAGAAAAAAAGAGCACCAAATTCTTAAAGATGCTTGCTAATCTAGAATGCGGACTATCCAATATAAAAAGAGTACTTTCAGATTTCACTGAAAGTCACTGGGGAAAACAAAAATATCAATCGGCAACGGAACTAGTCGATTTACCTCATATATTGGATGATGTCATGTTAGCATTAGCGCCACAGATTTTAGAATCTAATGCTAAAATAGTTCATCGATTTGAAATCACAGAGATCAATTTTGTGAGACGTAAACTTCGTAGTGTGTTATATAATCTATTGAGCAATGCGATTAAATATACACCGGTAGATCGTAAACCTGAAATAGCGATTTACACCTTTGAAGAAGATGGATTTATGGTTATCAGTGTTACAGATAACGGAATAGGTATGTGCAACGAAGATTTATTAACTGTTTTTGAAAAATTTAAAAGAATATGTGCTTCTGTCGAGGGTACGGGAGTAGGGTTATATTTAGTCAATACTATTGTTAAAAATGCAGGTGGTAAAATTACTATAACAAGTACACCTGGTGTTGGGTCAGAATTTAAAGTTTATTTAAAATTGGACAGTACTCAATAATTTTTAAGATTTATAAGTCTAGGCTTATTCTCTGAAATCATCGGTATCAATCCTATCAATAGTCAGATGTGCCACCCTTAGACAGGATGGCCCTATGCAGCAAAGTTTGTTTTAGTTATATAAGTAAAATCTTATGAAATTTGTACCCCTGAGCAGAGTCATACTATTAGAATTAAAACGTAACGGTTATAATATTTTAACATCTAAAAATACAGTTGACGACGAAAACCCAACGTGGTATCCGTTAACTGTACCTGATGTTGATGATTATTTGTTACAGCTAGACTGTAGTGGAAGTATTGTTCCTGAGGAGGGGCAAGTGCTATTAGTAATTGAAGATGCACTAGACAATATACATGAAGGTCAGCTTCAGGGAGAAGTATTTATAGAAATAGACAATTTAGGGGAATTGGAGGATAAGATCCAGTTTTATGGCAAGAAGTATCAGTTTATCTCAGATCCAGAATATTATGTTTTTTCATTCGATCCAAAGCGGGTCTTAATTCGCAATTATGCCTTGCGTACTGGCAATCATCTTTTGTATTTAGCTTATATTGGCGTAAATTATCCCACCCATGTCATCGATGAGATTCGAGATCTTGAAGATCTAACCCGTTCCCTGATCTGTTTAGATCAAGAACAGGCAAGAGAATGGTTTAGAAAACATGATGTTACTATGGTACAATCAGATATTTCGATATTCGAAAAGGATGCTATTTTAACTATATTTTTACTTGGAACGGAGCAACAAATAAAGATTCCTTTAGAAGACAAAGACGAACTGATTTATAATTTGATGCACATAGAAGATCTACTTCAACTCCGTGATCTATTTTGGATAGATCCGCGCATAAATTAACGGATCATAATTTTAGTATTTTTGTCTCAGTTAGTCCAGTTCATTAAGGGTTCTATTATGGATATATATTGTTACATATCTAAATTTAAAACATCTCGCTTTAGTTTCATTTCCATTCAGGGAAATTGAATTAAAAACGAAAAGGGCTTATGATTATAAAAATTCATAAGCCCTTTTTTTGAAGATAGTTTTTCATTGCCCTTGAAATACTGACCATCTTTTTATAACCATATTTAAGAAATATAGTTAAGGTTTAAGTACCACCTTTACACAATCTTCTTCTTTTTTATCAAAAATTTTATAACCATATGCTGCATCATCCAGTGATAGGCTATGTGTAATAATATCATCAAGTACAACCTTGCCATCATTAACCAGGCCAATAAGTTTGTCAATATAATTCAGTACAGGAGCCTGACCCTGCTTTATGGTGATGCCCTTATCAAAGACCCGGTGGAGGGGGAAGTTATCGTAAGTCGAGCCATACACGCCCATGATTGATACGGTTCCCATTCTTCTTACCGCCTCAAAGCAGAGATCGAGTACCTTCATCGAGCCCATTTCAAAATTGACGGTTGCTTTAACTTTATCCATAAAAGTACGTTCTGGTTCAAATCCAACTGCATCTACACATACATCGGCCCCTCTTCCTTCAGTCATTGCCCGTATTGCTTCTACGACATCGACTTCATTAGGATTAAGTATTTCAACGTTGTTAACAGCTTTGGCTTTTTGAAGCCTATAATTTAACGGATCGATAGCTATAACACGTGCTGCACCATTAAGCCATGCTGCCTTCTGTGCCATTAGTCCAACAGGGCCAGATCCGAAGATAGCTACTGTTTCCCCGCCCTTAAGTGCGGCCCAGTCAATTGATGACCACCCTGTAGGAAAAATATCCGTTAGGAAAAGAGCTTGTTCATCGCTGAGATGATCTGGAATTTTACGTGGACTAATATCAGCGTAAGGAACACGCACATACTCTGCCTGGCCGCCGGAATAACCACCATATAGATCGGTGTAGCCAAATAATGCCCCACCTTTCTGGTCCATCAAATCGCCATTAGGACCGTAGTGTTTAAAATTTGAGTTTTCACATGCAGGAGAAGCCTCATGTTGACAGAAGAAACACTGTCCACACGAAATCGGAAAAGGCACAACAACACGATCACCACGTTTAAGGTTCGTAATTGCAGATCCAACTTCCTCGACTATCCCCATGAATTCATGGCCCATGATGAGAGGTTCTTTTTGAGGCACTGCACCGCTCAGAATATGTAAATCCGAACCGCATATCGCCGTTGATGTGACTTTGAGAATAACATCTCTGGGATCAAGAATTTTTGGATCAGGGACATTGTCGACTCGAATATCACCTGGTTTATGGAATACTGCTGCTCTCATATATTTATACTTTAGAGTTTATTAATCAAATTTTGTATTTTATTGCCACTATCTTTCTCTACCCATATTTGCGAGCAGAATGCTGAATTATGGTTGACCTCCGCCACCAGCAGATCCATAAATCTGTCCTGTGGCATAACTGGCATCATTGGCTGCAAGCTGTACATATATTGATGCCAATTCTGCAGGTTGACCAGGTCGTTCAAGTGGTGTGTCACCACCGAAATTGACAAGTTTTTCCATTGTTGCGCCGCCGCTTACTTGCAAGGCGGTCCATATTGGACCTGGAGCTACACCGTTAACACGGATTCCTTTAGGTCCAAGCTGTTTTGCCAATGAGCGTACAAAACTTGTATTGGCAGCCTTCGTTTGTGCATAATCGAATAAATCTGGAGAAGGGTCTGTCGCTTGCACAGAAGTGGTAGCAATAATAGAAGATCCTGGCTTTAGATGGGGTAGAGCTGCTTTAGTAAGCCAGAAAGGAGCATAAACATTGGTTTTCATTGTAGCATCAAAATCATCCGAACTGATGTCAAGAATAGATGGTCTAGTTTGTTGTCGACCTGCATTGTTGACAAGAATATCAAGCCCACCAAGTCCATCTACAGCGTCTTTAACCAATTTTTTACAAAAATTTTCATCGCGCAGATCACCAGGAATTGCCAATGCTTTGCGGCCTTCTTTTTTAATCAGCGCAATCACCTCTTTGGCATCAGCTTCTTCAGCAGGTAAATAATTAATGGCTACGTCTGCACCTTCCCTTGCGTAGGCAATGGCAGCAGCTCTGCCCATTCCGGAGTCGCCACCTGTAATCAATGCTTTACGTCCTTTTAGTCTACCTGAACCTTGATAAGACGTTTCGCCATGGTCTGGTCTAGGATTCATTTGGCTAGCAAGTCCTGGCCATGGCTGAGATTGTTCTTTAAATGGAGGTTTGGGAAACTTCATTCTCGGATCTTCCATAGCATATTCAAGTTTTTGGACATTTGACGCACCCGCGTTTCCCACTAAAGGTGTAACTGCTAATGTAGCAATTCCAGCTCCGATACTGCCGATTACTTTCCGTCTACTGATTTTGTTTTCTTCCATCATCATAGCATTAGATTTTATTAATAATTTCTGGATGTTTCTGACGTTCAACACAGTAATGAAGATCGTCGTATAAACGCATTTTAATTTGCAGCTTTACCATCCAATCAAGTTTTTTTATTCTATCATAAAATAAACATGCGGAAACACTTGAAAGTTGTCAGGTTAAATACTGGTTTTAGCGATTTATATACCCTTATTGAAGGAATTAGGTGATATCAAAACTATAGATTTTAAAAAAATATATTCCCCAGAAATTAACATTTAATTGGTACTACTCATATTTCGATATTAGCTTATACATAATGACGCTTTCGAAATGGTCGTTTAAATCTAACGATCTCGGAAGTAAAATATTTAGATTATGCGATCTTTAAGAATGTAAATGTATTTTTTTAAACTAAAAATTTCAGTAATTACAGCTGAACTTTTTTCCATCATCGTTTGTCCTTATAGCAAAATGATTTAGAGCTGCTAAAACAGTTCTTGCAAAAACCATTAACAAAATTTTAAATCATAACAGATGATTAAACAAAAAAATCAGCTCCGGAGTAACACCACAGGTAGATCATATGAAAGTCAATAGTTCATAGCTAAACCTATTGCAGAGTAAGATCTGCAAGGAACGTTATTATTTCATTGTAAAAGGAGGATCTATTATGGTTATTATCTTTTGAAACAGTTCTATAACCAACAATTTCGCAACCTAGTACGCTGGCTATTATCCCAGCAAATCATTTGAGCACAACTTTAACTGATGCTTATTGAAATTAATATCAAATAATGGACTGTATCTAGTTAATTATAATGTTTCGTTTTTAGCTATATTATAATTAATTAGATTAATAAAATCACTAACAATTAAATTATATTACCATGCATAACTTATTATGTTTTAGTCATCTGTCCTGGAATTTTGTTTACCAGCGGCCCCAACATCTTTTATCCAGATTTGCGAACATTTATCGGGTATTTTATTTTGAAGAACCAACGATCGGACATACCGATATGTACAGCGTTAATGTCCAGGATAATGTTTGTATTGTAGAACTCATGATTACTAGTCATGATCCAACTACTAATTATAGAATCCAAATTCTAATCAATCAACTTTTAGAAGAATATAAAATTAAACATTACAGCTGCTGGTATTATACCCCAATGGCCTTTCAGTTTACCCGGAATCTTACACCGGATATTATTATTTATGATTCGATGGATGAGCTATCCGCGTTCAGATTTGCTCCACCACAATTGTTAGAGCTGGAAAATGAGTTGTTCAGTAAAGCAGATGTAGTTTTTACAGGAGGACATACACTGTACCAGGCAAAGAAAAACAGACATCATAATATTCATGCGATGCCAAGCAGTATTGACAAAGAACATTTTGTACAGGCAAGAAGTGTTCAGAATGATCCTGAAGACCAAAAGTCTATTGGCTTTCCGAGACTAGGATTTTTTGGTGTTGTAGACGAAAGGTTTGACATTGAATTACTACGTACAGTTTCGGCGCAACGTCCAGACTGGCAATTTGTAATTATAGGGCCTGTTGTAAAGATTAATCCAGATGATTTACCTAGGGCCTCCAATATACATTATTTAGGTCCAAAAAATTATGCAGAATTACCATCTTACATTGCCCATTGGGATATCGCTCTTATATTATTTGCTTTAAATGAATCCACAGAATTTATAAGTCCCACAAAAACACCTGAATATCTAGCTGCTGGTAGACCAGTCATATCAACTGCAATAAAAGACGTTGTGCACCCTTATGGTAGTGCAGGTTTAGTTCAGATTATAGATAGCCCCAATGACTTTATTTCAGTGGCAGAAAGAATATTTGCTAGCACTGAAAAAGATCAATGGTTGAAAATGGTTGATCATTTTTTAGAGAATGATTCTTGGGATCACACCTTTAATAAAATGAATGCACTTATTAATAAAGTAAAAATGAATAATAACCACATTTCAACAGTACAAAAGGAGATCGATCATGTATGATTTTTTAATAGTAGGTTGCGGATTTGCCGGCGCAGTTTTAGCAGAGCGTCTTGCAGCAGAAGGAAAAAAAATATTAATTGTGGATAAACGGGATCATATTGCAGGGAATGCCTATGATTATTACAACGAAGATGGTATCCTAATTCATAAATATGGACCTCATATTTTCCACACTAATTCTGAGGATGTTTTTCGGTATCTAAGCAGGTTTACTGAATGGCGACCTTATGAGCACAGAGTATTAGGCAGTGTAGATGGTTTATTGGTTCCTATTCCCATTAACTTGACCACTATTAATGAGCTTTACGGTAAAAATCTGACTTCAGATGAAGTTACTTCTTTTTTAGCATCAAAAGCTGAAAAAAGAAATCCTATTCTTACTTCCGAAGATGTTGTCTTGGATGCCGTTGGAAAAGAATTATATGAGAAATTTTTTAAAGGATACACAAAAAAACAGTGGGATCTTGATCCATCTGAACTGGATGCTTCAGTGACCGCCCGGGTACCAACCCGAACCAATAAAGATGATCGTTATTTTACAGATAACTTTCAAGCTATGCCTAAAAACGGTTATACAGAAATGTTTAAAAAAATGCTATCACATAAAAATATTAGCATTATGCTTCAAACGGATTATAAAGATATTATTGATGTCATACCTTTTAGAAGAATGATCTATACAGGTCCGATAGATTCGTACTTTGATTATTGTTATGGTAAATTGCCATATCGTTCCATTGATTTTAAATTTGAAACTTTTAATCAGGAAATATATCAGGAAACTGGGACAATCAATTATCCAACTTCTAATCTTTATACGCGCATTACGGAGTTTAAATATCTAACAGGACAAAAGAATCCGAAAACTACAATTGTATATGAATATCCTACTGCCGACGGAGACCCATATTATCCTATTCCGAGAAAGCAGAATCAGGATGTTTATAATCAATATAAAAAGCTTTCGGAAGAACATCCTAATGTATATTTCACAGGCCGTTTAGCGACTTATAAGTATTATAATATGGATCAAGTAGTAGCACAGTCGCTTGCACTATATCGCAAAATTAAGAATCAGGAAATATATGTTAATTAATGATTTTTCAGGCACCCATCAGAATCCTTTTAAAAGTTTTCTGATGGGTGGATTTGAGTGTGCCGATCACCTTAATGCATTTGGAAACAGAGTAGATCTTTTCCACGTTTCAGGGCACGATATCTATTTGGAAGAAGACTTCGATCTGTTAAACGGACTTGGTATCCAAACAGTTCGTGAAGGAATTAGATGGAGTCATGTTGAAACTCAGCCATACCAGTACGATTGGTCAGTAGTAGAGCAAATTATCCACGTATCGCAACTTAAAAATATTCAAGTAATCTGGGACATCTGTCATTTTGGTTTTCCTGATGATCTGACGCCACTTCATCCCATGTTCGCTAGGAGATTTAGCCATTTATGCCGTGCATTTGTTACCAAATATCGGAGTTTGGTTCCCAATGGACCATTAATAGTGACTCCAATAAATGAAGTAAGTTTTCTTTCTTGGCTTGGAGGTGATGTCAGGGGAACGTCTCCTTACTGTGTCGGGCAGGGGTGGCAGGTTAAATATTCGCTAATGAAGGCTTATATAGAAGGAATAGAAATGATGAAAGAAGTTGATCCATCCATGAGAATATTGGTCACGGAACCTTTAATAAGCATTGTAACCTCCGATCCTGCGAATATTTTGTCACTTGTCGAAGCTGAAAAAAAGCATATCGAGCAGTTTCAAGTTCATGATATTCTCTCTGGCGCGATGTGTCCGGAGTTAAGAGGTAAGCCTGAATACCTGGATATTATTGGCGTTAATTATTATTATAATAACCAGTGGATCAATGAGACGCATGAATTCTTGCCATGGGGAGAAGAACCGGCTCATCCTTATTATCGCACACTACATTCTTTAATTGAAAGTGTTTTTCAACGCTATAGAAGGCCAGTCATCATATCTGAAACTAGTCATCCTAAAGAAGATCGAGCCAAATGGATTGAGTCAATAACAAAGCAGTGCATATCTATAATTAAATCAAAGATTCCTCTTTTTGGATGCTGTATATATCCGGTTGTCGACCGACCAGATTGGGATAATTTAGATGAATGGCATCACAGTGGTCTCTACGATATCTTTAATACAAATTCTTTGGAAAGAGTACCTGATATAGCTAGTATCATTGCTATTTCAAAATTTAAGAAACACATTAATGCAATTCAGAGCATAACTGATAATTTTTATTATCGGAATAGTGGATTAAGTGTAGGTTGATAAACCAGTTATACTTAAAACATAAGTTATTTTCATCATATTTTATATGAAATTAGTAAGCAGTGAGGTAAATTTTAGAAAAAATGAATAAATCTAAATTAGAAAAATTGGTGATTTCCGCTCAAATTATAGGGAAATCATCACTTTCTGAAGCTGCAGAAACTGAC
Source organism: Sphingobacterium sp. IITKGP-BTPF85 (assembly GCF_001006065.1). Lineage (NCBI taxonomy): Bacteria > Pseudomonadati > Bacteroidota > Sphingobacteriia > Sphingobacteriales > Sphingobacteriaceae > Sphingobacterium > Sphingobacterium sp. IITKGP-BTPF85. The sequence goes on along the minus strand of NZ_ASZT02000125.1, from coordinate 2,335 downwards.
TCAGTGAGTTGCTTTGCGGAACAAACTTTGGCAAAAATAAAAGATACTGAACTTTTAACAGCATGTGTTCCAAAAAAATATGGTGGTCATAATGTAGGTTTAAGGCCAGGGACTAATTTGGAATTGCTAAAAATTCTGAAATATATTGGCAAAGGCAATTTAGTTATGGGGAGAATATTAGAAGGACACTTCAATGCACAGCTCTTAATCAATCAATTTGGCAGTGAAAAACAAAAAAAACTTTTTGCAGCTGATGCGTCGCAAGGTAAACTCTTCGGTGTCTGGAATACTCAATCAGAGGTTGGTACTTTCTTATCAAAAAAGAAAATGGTAGTTATCATTTAGATGGTTCTAAAACTTTTGCGACAGGTAGTGATTATGTAACCCGACCAATCGTGACAGCCGCTAAAAAAGATGGATCCTGGCAAATGTGTGTGGTTCCATTAGATGAAGCAAATGTAATAAGTGACCCCAGCTGGTGGAATCCAATGGGAATGAAAGCGAGCAGAAGTTTTAAAATGACGTTTGTCAAAGCCCATATTACAAAAATAAATCTATTGGGATCAGCAGGAGACTATTATTTGCAACCTAGCTTTAGCAGTGGGGCAGTACGCTTCGCTGCAGTTCAGCTTGGTGCAGCTGAGCAACTTTTGGATGAAACAAGAAATTATCTTAAAGCCTTAAATAGGATACAAGACCCTTTTCAAAATATGCGCTTAGGTCAAATGGCGATCGAAGTAGAATCAGGAAATCTATGGCTAAATGCTGCCGCTACAAGAATGGATCATTATATGCAAAAGCCCACTATAAAAGAGGGGGAACATTTTATAATTTATGCCAATATGATGCGCACTGCTATTGAACAGATCTGTACTGAAGTTATAAATCTTTGTCAAAAATGCGTGGGGGCGAGGGGGCTTAATAAACCATATCATTTCGGAAGGATCATTCGTGATCTCAGCACCTATTTGAGGCAACCCGCACCCGATGCCGTATTGGCAGATGTAGGTAAATGTCTTTTACACTCCAATATTTCTTCTGGCAAAATCTGGGATCTAAGCTTTAATAAAACAAAAAGTTAATGTTACACTTCAATTTTGATAATATCCAAATTTCGCCGGAACATTGTGTTATAGGTTTTGGAACAACACTCATAGTTGCTCCGCACGCCGATGATGAGAGTCTGGGCTGTGGGGGAGTTATTTCACTTTTGCGAAAATATGTTCAGACTGTTTATATCGTCTTGTTGAGCGATGGGACTTTGTCACATCCGAATAGTAAAGAATATCCAGCGGATAAATTGAGAGATCTACGTGAGAAAGAACTGGTCAATGCCGCTGGCATTCTTGGTGTATCTGCAGAAAATATTTTTTTCTGCAGATACACAGATAGAAATGTACCTTCAAGAAATGATGAAGAATTTGAGAAAGCGGTAGAAAATATATCTACCATGCTGGACATGCTGCAGCCTCAAACTATCTTCGTTCCTTGGCGTCGAGATCCACATCCTGACCATAAGGCTGCCTTTCAAATATTAAGCGCTGCAACAACTCCAGGTATTACAATTTATGAATATCCGATTTGGCTTCAAGAATTAGGAAAAGCAGCAGATAGGCCTACCAGTGACGAGTCAATGGCTTTTTGTTTAGATATTACCACTGTACTTGCTAAGAAACAAGAAGCTATTGCGCAACATCGTTCTCAAATTACTGATTTGATCAGTGACGATCCGGGGGGATTTCGTCTTGCGAAGGAAATGCTTAGTCAATTTAATGTACCGTATGAGACTTTTTATATAACCAAACAATGAATCAAAAACAATCTTTAACTTCTGACTATTTCAATGCTGTCTATGAGAGTAATGAAGATCCATGGGATTTTGAAACCAGCGAATATGAGGCCGCAAAATATGTGTCTACAATAGCAGCTTTGCCGAATAAACATTATGAAAGTGTTTTAGAAGTTGGTTGTTCTATTGGAGTTCTCACCATGCTTCTAGCGCAGCATAGTACCAATTTGTTGGCTATCGATGTTTCACAAAAAGCATTAGATATTGCAGCCAGACGATGTGAAAAAATAAGTAATATTACTTTTAAAAAAGCAAGTTTTCCAAAGGAATTGCCTGAGCAACAATTTAATTTAATCATGATCTCGGAAGTAGCTTATTATTTAACAGAAACAGATTGGCAATCTGCTATAGGCTGTTTGTATGCCAGACTACCGTCTGGCGGTCATGTAGTTTTAGTACATTGGCTTCCGGAAGTTCACGATTATCCTCAAACAGGTGATCAAGTACATGATACTTTTCAAAAATTGATGCAGCATAAAATGGAAA
>NZ_ASZT02000124.1:0-16136 GCF_001006065.1 Sphingobacterium sp. IITKGP-BTPF85 | reverse complement strand
CCGGGTTGATTATTTCGAAGTACTGATGACCCAGAGAGATGCATTAGAAGCAAAGTTAGAGCTGATTAAAACAAAAAAAGATCAGTTGAATACTGTCGCAAATACCTACCGTGACCTTGGCGGGGGGTGGAAATAAGATGAATATTTAAGGTAAAAAAGCAGACATTAAGGGGCTTACAGTTAATCTGTAGGCCCTTTTGCTTTATAGTTTTTTATCATGAAATTAAGAGCCACTTCTCTTCTCCAACTACGACGCTGTTTTATTGTGCTTCAGCAATAATTTTTAAAACTTTAAAAGCAAAAAACAGTTTATAGTAGAAACTATTGATTAAATTCAATAAAGGTTTAAAAAAAGTTAATTTACTAATACCAACGCTATGTGGAAGAAATACAATATAAACATCATCTTGCTTGTTTTGATCTTTACAGGTTGTAAAAACACTAAGAATGATGCGGACATCCTTTATTACGGAGGTCCAATCTTAACCATGGAAGACGGTAATCCTCAAGTGGAAGCACTTGCTATTAAGGATGGGAAAATTCTTTTTGCAGGTACGAAGAAAGAAGCCATGAATTATGCTGGTTCTAAAACCGCTGAAGTAGATTTAGAAAACAAAACGTTAATGCCCGGATTTATTGATGCACATAGTCATGTTACTTCGCGAGCAGGCATGTCTCAGGCTGTTGACCTTTCTCCAACTCCTTACGGTACAGTAAACAGTATTGCAGAACTGCAGACCACACTAAAGGATTATATCAAAAACATCAGCTGGATCCAACTACGCCAGTGATGGGGAATGGATATGACGACGCGATTATTAGTGAGCATAGACATCCGACACGTGCTGAACTGGATGCTGTAAGTACAACAAATCCCATAATCGTGATTCACACTTCAGGGCATGCCAGCGTTATCAATACGGCTATGTTCAAGTTACTACAGATTCCTGAAGATGCTAAAGATCCGCAGGGAGGACATTATGGCCGCGATCCTAAAACCCAACGTCTAAATGGGAAATTGGAAGAAAATGCCAGTTTCACGGCACTAATAAAGTTAACCTCACTTTTACCAAAACCGACCGAAACAGATGGTTTATCACAGTCCCTTAAAGATTTTTTAGCGGCGCAGGATGAATGGTTTAGTTACGGACAAACCACGATATGTGATGGCCGAACTATGGGTGTAGGACTTACCTTACTTCGAGAAGCAGCGGCCAAGAAGCTAATAAAGGCAGATATCGTTTATTTTCCTGATTTTGAAGCCAACAAAAAGGAGTGGGAATCATTTTTACCACATTACATGAAATATGAAAATAACCTCAAATTTGGAGGTTTCAAATTTTCGGATGACGGCTCTCCACAAGGTAAAACAGCCTGGTTGACACAACCCTACTTAGTTCCTCCTGAAGGACAAAACAAAGATTATAAAGGCTTCCCAATTTTTACGGATGAAGTTCTTTATGAAGATTTAAAAACGATTTTCTCAAAAAACATCACCGCCCAGCTACATGTGAACGGAGATGCTGCTATTGATCAGGCACTGCGTGTAATAGAAAAATTAAAAGAAGAAGGGATTTATAAACCGGAAATCCGTGCCACACTCATTCATGTGCAAAATAGCAGACCTGACCATATTGCGAAAATTAAAGAAGTGGGTGTCATACCTTCATACTTCTCTGGACATGTTTATTTATGGGGTGATTGGCACTACAACAGTGTCTTCGGTCCGCAAAGAGCTGCTTTTATAAGTCCTGCAAATGCTGCAAAAAATGCCGGGATTACATTTACCATACACCACGATGCTCCTGTCACGCCACCGGATCTGATAACAGGTGTGTATTCTGCTGTCAATAGAATAACACGCTCGGGTATGGTCCTGGGTGCAGATCAACGTATTCCGGTTATCGATGCGTTAAAAGCGATCACCATCAATGCCGCTTATCAATACCAAGAAGAGGATATAAAGGGTTCATTAAAAGCAGGAAAACTTGCAGACCTTGTTATTTTAAATAAAGATCCTTTGACCATTGATCCGAAAGAATTACGCTCTGTTCAGGTCTTAGAAACAATCAAGGAAGGTAAGACGGTTTATAAAAGATAAACATTAATTAAGGATCTGTATAAAAAAGCTAAAGAGAATATGTAAGGTAAAAAATCTCTTTAGCTTTTATCTTACATAACCTAAAACTCCAATGTTTTATCTCCATACTCATTTTAAAAATGACGTTAAATATCCAACGCGAACTATAATCGTAAACGGAACCCGCAACTATAAAACCTACCAGTAAATTTATTGCGAAATAATAATAAAATAAACATTTTGATCAGTTCTTTGTTTTCTCTTAATAAACCCTAAACCAACAAATTATGCCTGATTTCAACCTGAACCGTAGAAAATTTATTCAAGGTGCTACTGCTGTTTTAACTTTATCTGCTCTTCAAGCAAAAGGGGTTTCCTCTACAAGTACACTTAAAAATATGCGGGTCGGATTGATTGGAGCCGGTTGGTACGGGAAAAGCGATCTATTTAGACTCATGCAGGTACGAGATATTGATGTTGTAGCAGTCTGTGATGTGGACAGCAAACATCTGGCAGAAGCTGGAAAATTGATCAGTGAACGCCAAATATCCAGAAAAGTACCAAAACTTACAGTGATTACAGAGCAATGCTCGACGCACATAAACTGGATCTGGTACTCATCGGAACTCCCGATCACTGGCATGCGCAACAAGCTATCGACACCATAAGTTCTGGTGCACATCTTTATCTCCAAAAACCCATTAGTATTGATGTTCTTGAAGGCGAAGCGATACTGAGCACAGCAAGAAAACACAATAAAAAAGTACAGGTAGGTACACAGAGAAGAAGTACAGCCCACCTTATAGATGCTAAAAACAGAATCATAGATCAAGGACTGCTTGGTAAAATATCACATGTCGAGATGTGCTGTTATTATCATATGCGTAAAAATGGAAATCCTCCAGTAGAACCTGTTCCTGACTTTCTGGATTATGAAATGTGGACAGGCCCGGCTCCATTGCGTCCTTATGATGGTTTACCACATGGTGGCTGGTGGCGCACTTTCATGGAGTATGGTAATGGCATTACCGGCGATATGGGTATGCATATGTTCGACACTGTTCGTTGGCTTTTAGGACTTAAATGGCCAGAAAAGATTACTTCAACAGGCGGTATATTTGTGCAAAAAGGCGGAAAATCCAATATTGCGGATACACAGACTGCTATATTTGAATATCCTGACTTAAATTGCGTTTGGCAGATGCGGTCCTGGGGAACTCCTGCAGATCCAGAATACCCTTGGGCATTTGTTATCTATGGAGAAAAAGGTACTTTAAAAGGCAGTGTCATGAAATATGAGTTTATTCCGGTTGGTAAAGGAGAGCGTATTGCGATGGATGTTGTTTATGAGAAAGAAAAATTTCCCGCAGATCTCAATGAACCCAGAATCGAACTGCACACCGCTCCTGCTACCCGCCAACATATGCTGAATCTTTTATCTGCGATTGAAAATGACCATCTCCCTATTGCTGATATTGAAGAAGGACATATCTCAACTGCAAGTTGTATTCTCGCCAATCTATCCATGTTATTAAACAGACCATTGGTCTACGATCCTATTAAAAAAATATGTATTGATGATCCTGAAGCAACCAAATTATTAAGAAGACCTTATCGAGCACCTTGGAAACATCCATTTTTGGGGTAATTAGAGAAATCTAATCACTGGAGGTCTATAGATTTTTTGATCTGTTTATTAGATTCTCTTAAAATTGAATCCATATTAGTAATTTTATTTTCTTTGATAAATTTATTATTATTTACCATATCTTTTTGGATTAATTCGTAATATTCAACAGGAATTCCTTTAGCCACAAATTCTTTTTCACTTAAGTTGAAGACCATTTTATTGTCTTTACAGCAAGATTTTCATAAAGCACAATCGAAAGCTTCTTTAGCAAAACATTTTGTTCTGGAGTTCGTAAACTATCAGGCGTCTGCTGCGCATAATGGTAATCAGGTCTAAAATAAGGTTCTTCCTCCTTAGCGATTTCTTTACTTTCTACTGTATTATTACTATTCTGACAAGAAAATAATATGAATACCATAATAGGAACAATAATAAATCTCTTCATCTTAACAAGATAACTATTATTTTGCGTAATCACCTGATAAACTATCTGTTTGCTTTGTCTAAAATCATATCACTATAATATATTTATCATCGAACTCAGAGGGAGCTTCGATCTCGAGAGCCTAGCGCATAAGCGATGAAATAGAATTTAATTTGCTATATTTTTACTCATTGCTTTTATTAACTTTTCTTTCATTAAAAGTTCATACTCATATGAGGACTGTATGTCGACAGTATACATTAACAGATCATCATACAGGTTTTTATACTTTTCTTTTGAATAAGCAATTTTGAATGTTTCAATGGTCGCCGGAGGAACAAGTTTTACCAACTCATTCCCAAGAACTGCACCTGCCATCATTGCACTCCCCACTAATAATCTATCGCCTAATGGAGTTTCCTGCTCATCAATCGCTATCTGATTGCCATATATATTCTTTCCAGTATTATTTACTGTGTTTGTATACTTTGGATCAGCGATTACGTCAACAGCCGATTGTGCAATATGCCGAAAAACGGGAACATTTTTCTTTTTATCAAATTTAATTTTTAAGGACTTAAGGGACTCTGGCTTAATTGCATTGATCCCTTTATCAGTCATTATCTCCACCTGATCGGGTGTAGCTTTTTGCAAAATACCTTTGATAATTCCATCAGATGTCTTAGCTATAACTTTATAAACTGAAATCTCCCGCTCTCCTACTAGCTTAGCATTTTGTGCTCTTACTGACATTACGGAGAAAAAAAATAGACTTATAAGTACTAAATATTTTTTCATTCGATAAATATAAGGTTATTTAATATGATGGCAATATTTATTTGGTTACTGTAAAATCCTATAATAGCCTTTAAAATTAAATCCTAAGTAGCAATCAAATATAAGTTCGGCAACTTACGCTAGTTTTTGCCAAACTTATAACACAATCCCGCTCACAAGACTATTCCATTAAATATTTCCAACTTCCATGAATATCTTTTATCTCCCAAGATTCAACTTTAGTTTTATAATTATTAAAATGAGTGGTATCCCATTTGGTGATGTGATATCCCCTGCAGAGCTTACAATAGTAAGCTCTCTTGCAAGCATATTTTCCCATCCGATGTTTGATACGCTTACCGTCTGTCTTGTTTCTAATCCGTGATTTGAATTTAAATTGGAGCATTGCCCCCTGTGCTTCGATCATTGATGGAAATCCAACTTTTCCAGTTGCACGGCATTTCCATCTTCTCCCCTTTAATGTTTCCATAATCCGTTATTTTAAAACGTTTATATTTCAGTAAATTATTCCTTTTCAATAGGCACCTGAAGCATGACCCAGCCCTTGATACGTCTAGCTATTTTTGCTGATACCTCAAAATCGACCTTCCCTTCGAAAGGAACTTTCAGTACAATCCGAAGCCTTCCCCCTTTTAAGAGATTGCAAGCGTGTATCATATCAGCAGCTACTGCATGATAGCGGCCTATCTTCTGTACAAATCCATTTGTGTCACGTACCACTTCATTTAAGCTCCGTTGCTCACAGGCTATAGGCTCACCCATATCCGTCTTTAGGTAAAGCTGTACGATCGGCGTATTATTATTGTTCTCAAATGCAAATAGACCTAGTTCGGAATACATAATTTTTTGAGTGAGAAATCTGTTGTTTAATAAAAATTCCTCCTGCTCTGGATCGATTGATTTTACCCGAGAAAGATCTATTTCTTCCGTTAGATCCGTTTCCTTTTCAGCCCCCTCTGCCACAGTAATTTCTTCGGCCTCATTTTCAATCGATGACATGCTTTGTAACTGTTCATTAAGAATTGAAATCTTTAGATCCCGATGCAATACCATCCGCTCTAATTCAAGAATAGAGCACCTCCTTTTACGATCGAGAGCAACAAAAAAACAGCTTGTATACAAGATATTCAAGAACAGGACACCGCCAAAAATCACCAATAGCGGAAGTCAGAGCCACTCATCCTTCGGTATAGCCACAGGTCTAATCACCCCAAATAAAAATAGTGTAGGCAGTAAACAGCAAGTGAAAAGTTGGGTAGCAAAACGTTTTTGTGGATTCAGTAACCAGTTCTGCTTTCTATCAAGTACGATGATCAATGCCCGGATATAAAAGAAAGCTAGGAATACGATCAATACATAAAACAGATAGCTCACAACGACCGAGGTGTTTTCAAGCCAGGCAGCAGCAGCCCCAAGGTAACCCAGATACCAGCATACACCGCCAAAGGCAAAAGAAGCAATACATAACCAAATAAAATCTGGATAATGCACGTCTACTTCCGTACCCTTGGGATACATGATCAATTGGCTACTTTTCATAATTAATAGTTTTAATCGCACACTGCCCCATAGCTGCTAAATTATTAAACAGCTATGATAGCAGTGTATTATGAAATTTCTTGTCAGTAAGAATTTTTCGTTATCTAAATTTAGCCAATATTTCGATAAGCAGTATACTTAATTAGGAAAACGTAGCAAACCTATTTGTCAGAAAGTGGCAATAAGTATCTTAAATCAAAAAAATAACTCCCTTCGCTGTTGTAATTCCGGTTCTTATTGGGAAAAGAAGACTCTTAATGTAAAAAATATGCTCTTATTGAAATATATATAACATTTAGACATAATAGCTGTGTTTATGGGTAATTTTAATTCACAATAAACAATTGATATAAATCGCTGCGTATGAGAATAATAAACAAAAATTTCAGCTTGTTCAGTCGCAATTATATACTTATTATACTAGCAGTCTTAGTCACATTGTATGGACTTTTTTAGCATCAACATTCTATTTACAAGTTTACAGTATTGGCATCCTTGTTTTGCTGATTCCTTGTTTGGAGATTCGTAATCATCAGGTCGTGATGCAACTTTTCTTTATTTTTTTTATCTGCATGATGATCAGCAGTATTTCAGTTTTTGATCGTCTGCCCTATAAGTTGCTACTGGTTTCACAGCCGTTTTGGATCGCTTTAAAATATGGAATAGCCTTAGCTTTAGGTGTATGCAGCCTTGCATATTTCTTATTTTATAAAAATACAAACCTGATCAAGATCTGCTGTATTCAATTTCCGATCATGATTATTACCTGCACTTGGTATATACGTATGATCCTGATCTTGAATAACTGTCAATATATACCAAATGCAAAATCGGTACACATTCCTGCAGTCGTGATCCAAAAATGCCCTGTCTGTTGTGATATCCATGAACTATGGTTTTCATTTCATCTTGAAGGTAAAGATCACCATGTTTCTATGGATGTCAATCCCAGGTTGCATGAGCGCAGCAAAGAAGGTGATACACTTATATTGCAGGTGCACCCAGGCGCATACGGCTGGCCCTGGTACCATAAAGATATCAAAAGGAGGTATAAATGATCGTAAGTCTACAGTCCCTTACACTACAGGTAGAAACCCTCGAACGTCTAGACGCGAAGGAAATACCATCTCGGTTATATTCCATTTCAGTAGCTTGTTCCGATAATTTTTCTGAGTCATTGCACGCCTATCGTCAGGCCATTAGCGTCGATACCGCCCGTCAGGCGGTACGCTTATATCACACGCAATTACTTCGTCTGCACCAGAAACTCAATGGCTTCTGTTTGGATCGAAATATAGAAGATCGTAGTGCTTTATCAGCACTAGAAGAACTGCTCGAGCGGATTGAATTTTTGTTTAAAAATGATATCGATCCGGGTACAATACTTCCGAATCATTATCAGCACAAGATCAGGACATATGTCGAGAACCATATCCACAGCATATTTGACAGATTAGCAAACAAGCAGATCCCTCAGGTATACCTGGACGAAATCCTTTCCGCGATTAACAGTCTTTTTGAAGAAGGTAAGATCCCTTATATCCAATATCGGCACCAAGATTATTTAATCCAGTTTGTGGATGCACTGCACCAGCTGGCCAAAGACGACCGCAGCAATAAAAACTGGCAATTTCGCTTTTTGGTATTGATGATCAACTTCAATTTTAACCATATGGGATTTTTCAACCGCTGGAAAGAAATGTATATGGACGATCCATCCTTTATGGATGGCCTGTTGCGCTTTCCCAAACATTTCTCCTGTATTCGGGGCTTTGCTTACAATAACAATAGCACCAGTTTACTCAAACTGATGTGCGAATATGTACAAACTAAAACCAATGGATCACACCACGCAGCCATTGATCAAGTCGAACAATACCTCCATAGCAACTTAAATGGCAAAGAGCTTACGCTCTGGATGGATCTATGCGTCAAAGCCGGGGTCACGCAATCTTCAGAAAAAAAAGAAGTGGCTTATGAATTCTCTAAATTGATCAAAACCAAGGATGGGAAATTACTTTCAACACATAGCCTAACTAAAAGTGATAAAACTTCAGAATATGAAGCTGCCGCAAACATTGATCAAATATTAATGGTCATGCGGAACGAATTACATAAAAAATTTCCTGATTTACGCAGTTAAATACAAAAAAATGAAAAAAGTAGGGGTATACCCCCATTACCCCTACGATTCTTGCCAAATATTATTGAAAAAAGTAGCCTAATTGATCCCAATACCCGAAATCATCTAGCAGGCAAAATTGCCCAAATTCCTATCCACTACCCCCTCAACCCATTCAAAAGCATTTTAAAGCGTACATCACCTTATAAAAACAAGCTTTCACTACCCCTACGGTCAGCATTTTTCCATATTATCTTTGTTTTGAAGCGTACGAATAAGCATAAGCTGACGCTTAAACAGGTCGCCCCGTCACAACGGGGAGTAAAGGACAGTGGCGCCCTGTTTTTAAAAATAAATAGTAAAACGCCTGCTATAAATAGTAACGGTTAGGAAATAAATAGTAATACAGCATAAATAAATAATTGACGCTATGGACACTAATAAAAACATCAATATAATATATGGGCTACTACGGATAGTGATGCTCCTTTTTTGGATCTATGTCGGTATAGACAAAGTATGGCAGCTCCATGCTTTTAAGATCGCACTTACACAGCAGCCCATTATCAGCTATTTTGCACCTGTACTTTTCTGGTTACTGCCGGTATTAGAAGTAAGTCTAGGCTTATTGTTAGCATTTCCATCACAGAAAGTACAGTCTTGGGGCTGGAAAGCTTCAATCCTACTTATTTCAGTCTTTACAGTCTATACCGCGTTAGGGGTATTAGATGTGTATGAGCAGAAACCCTGTATGTGCAGCAGCTTTTTGAGCAACGTCTCTTGGAACACCCATCTCGTGATCAACAGCGTTATCCTAGCTTTATCGATACTTGGAAAGATATTAAATAAATCATTTTATAGAAGTGCTAACAAGGCACCTTCAAATATTAAAACTAGCATTATCCTGCTGTTGATCGGATTTATAGCCATGAGTATCTATACCTACAATAGTACAACCCGTATTAGGGCAATAAATCATTGGCATACACCGGAAAGCCTATATTATCAAGAGCATAATACCGTCATGAGCCCCTTAAAAGGCTTACTGGCGTCCACATATGATCGGTACTTAGAACCGTACCGACAATTTTTTACCAAAGGTTTGCAGGCCGCTACAATTACTAACCCGTTATTGGTCTGCAATACAGAAAGGAGGATAGCAGTATGCTAACCAAATTTTTAAACAATTATGGCTACATGATATTAGGAGGAGCCATGATTTTCGGTTTTTCAGCATTTAAAAGTGCTGAGGTTTATTCAGGGAAAAAATTAAGCCCTGTAACAGTTGTTTTTGATGGAGATCCTACGAATCCCGGCGAAGTCGCCGATGAATCGAACTGGAAAATCTCCTCGAGCAGTCCATCCTGTGAGGGTGAGAACTTAGCTTGTTCTATGGAAGTGGAATCAACTGATTTGACTTCGAGTGGAGAACTCGATCCAACGAAAATTCAGTTGGATGAAAGTTTCACAGGATCAGGTTATATCCCTCAAAGAAATGGTGGTAATAGCCAAACTGAACTTCAAATCCACAACAGGAATTAGTTCTCTTTAGCTATCATTAAAATCAATTTGGAAATTAAGAAATCCAAACTGATGTAATGAGCTATTACAAAAAAAGAAAGCAGAATCAAAAAGATTCTGCTTTCTCCTTAAAACAGCTACTGACACGAACTATCTATGCATCCTATATTCAGACAGGATTTTGAGGTATCCCTGTTGTTTTTATCACATCTTCAGGAAGTGGTATTGCATAGCGATTATCCCCAGGCCTTAGGCCATATTCTTTTCCGTTGACCACTCGTTTTATATAAATCTGCTTTCCTTCCTGATTTAACCGCTTTAAATCGATCCATCTCAGACCCCGAAATAAAAGTTCCTTTCTTCTTTCTTCCAGCACAAAATCAAGAGCCATATCTTTATTATTAAAGTTACTAGCTAGATAAGCTCCAGTTTTATACCTGTGAGTCAACAGATAATCCATATCATTCAAGCCGCTTTTAACATTTCCTAATCTTACCAGACATTCTGAGCGTATCAGGAACATTTCATCAACAGCAAGCCCGCCAAATAAGTTTGCGCTTCCCGAATAGCTTCCCTTAAATGAAACATAACCATCTGCATTTACTTTGAAAAACGCAAGTTTTCTTAGATCGTCATGCCGATAAGACTGATATAGGTTTGTATCTATATTTGCATAGTTGATACCTATTTGTGCATTAATCGTCACAAGTTCAAAATATCCCAATGTCTCCTTATTAAACCTCGCCAAGGGATATGAACTTTTTACATCGATTAGAGTTGCGTCATTAAAATCAAGAAGTTCATGTTTTACGGATAGGACTTTATCTGCATAATAATATGCTGAGTCGTATTTCGCCATCGAAAGATAAGTTCTGGCCAATGCGCCATATGCCGCCAGTTTGGAAGGTCTCATGCTATGTATTGCATGCTCCGACAATAATTCGGCAGCTTGCAAAAGATCATTCAAAATAACCCGATAAGACTGTGATACGGTCGAACGTTCGGATTTCATATTGAAATCTGGGGACTCACGCAGCACTATTCCGAGATCTGCGGATGATGTCTTTTCATTAAACGCTTTACTGTATGTCCAAACCAAACTAAGGTATTGACTAGCTCTATAAAAAAGAGCGCTACCTTTCACATTATTCCAATCATCTGTATTAAGAGCTGTCCTTTCTATTCCTTTCAGTTTATCGAGCACCAGATTGCAATTGTAAACAGGTATATACGCCTTAGCCCAATCATTATTAAAATTATAAACAGGATTTTCCCATGTATAAAACATTCTGCCCTCTTCACTTAAGCCGTCAAATACCCGTTGCTTCAAAAAATAATCATCAGCTGAAACTTCTCCAATAGAACAAAAATTAAGGTTGATGTTCTGGGCACCATCCAAAATCTGTTGAAGATCAATCAAGTCTTTCGGCACTACCTGATTTTTGTTAGATTGAACATCCAAATATTTATTACAAGCACCAAAAAAAGGGGAAATACAAAAATCAATATGCCATAAAATTGGCATTGTTTAATTACATTTTTCATATCGAAATTTATTAGGTCAATAATTTAGCTGAAAGCCTAGGGACAATGGTTTTGGAGGTTTTATCTGATATGGGAACTCGGGATCAATATGTTTCTTATTGCTCGTCCAAATCAGTCCAAGATTACTTGCATTGGCATAAACCTTTAACTTCATCTTTCGCTTGGGTACATTAAAATCCTTGGTCCACGCAAGGTTCACATACTCCAATCTAAGGTGATCAGCTTTCAACACATTAACTTCAGATTGTTGATAAAAAGCGTCCCTAAACGATTCTAGTGGATATTGCAGTGCTGGCATAACTTTATAAGCCTCATCCCCACTATTCTGCCATCGCAGTTCAAAATCAGGATAGGCCACTCCCTTATTAAACAGATTATAATAAGAAGTTGCAGGTTTTCTAAAGTAATAATCGGCTTTGAAACTGACATTAAAAGACAGACTCCAATCTTTCCACTCAAATGAATTTGACAACGAACCGAAAACCTGAGGTTTAGCAGATCCATAAAAAACGATGCTGCCTCCTGCTGTGCCATCATTCAAAGAAGAATTATTGATACCTGTATAATCTTTGCTCCCTTTACCATTAAGGATTCCCTGAGGATTTCCTTGATCATCCAGCCCCATCCAAGCAAAGGCAGCAATCGCGTTGAGCGGCATACCTGTTATGGGTGTTATTGCATTGCCATCGCCCAGAAAGGAGAAAACACCAGTATTCAGCTTACGATAGTAAGCTATTGTTTTATTCTTGTTCAAATTCAATAAAAGATGAGAATTCCACTTAATTTGTTTATCAATATTTTTAGTTGTCAAGTTGAAATCCCAACCTTTGCCCCTCATTGACGCAACGTTTTTAGTTACTGTATTGGATTTACCCCAGGTAGTATAGTCAAATTCGGTAAGTCCATACAAGTCTTTGCCAGTTTTGATATAAAAGTCAATACTACCTGCTATCCGATTTTTAAAAACCGAAAAATCCATTCCGAGATTGAATGTAGAAACTTTTTCCCAGCGCAGCGATGGGTCGTTCAACGTTGAAATGGTCAAAGCGGGAAATCTAGTATACGTACCAGAGGTCACACTAGCAATGGCTCTGGCGTCTTACGTAAATCAACATTTCCGCTATAGCCATACGTAGCACGTAACTTCAGCCTATCGATCTTTTTCAATTGTAAAAATTCCTCTTTTCTAATATCCCAAGACATACCTGCGGACCACAGCGGTGTCCACTTTTCATTGGTACGCGCTCCAAAGATATTTGCACCATCCTTTCTAAAACTACCGGACCATGCGTACTTATCTTTAAATATGTAGCTCCAATTAGCATATAGCGAGACAAATCTATTTATACGCTCAGTGAAAGTGGGATTTCCCGGAATTCCCAAGGGAATCATAGAAGGCAAAATGGTAAAATAGGTCGTATAGTCAACTGGGATTGTTTGCAAAGGCTTTTCTTTATAACCATACACCCGATAATTTTCTCCATTAGCTACTGTTTCCCGGATCTCTCCTCCCAGCATTCCGATCAGACGATGTATGCGCCAAGATTTGTTTAGATTCAATTGTGTTCGGGCAGTATAAGATTGTCCGCTGGAAATATCTGCATTTCTAATTCCGCCTTTTGGAATGTGGTAGGTCACTGTATTTCCACCGTTTGATACTTCCATATATTGATTGACACTCTTTCTCGCGTAATAACTTTGCTCTTTAAAAAGATCTTGAGCATCTGTTGTTTGCGATTGATATTGAAATCCGACGTTTAGATCCAAAAAAGGAAAAAATTTATATTTACCATTTATTGTTGCAAACCATTCATTCAAACGAGTTGTGGTCGTTGAATTTCTATAGTCGGATAATGGATAATACCCCCAATCCATATAAGGTTGACCGTAGTTTTCAGACATATATGTTTCTCTAAAATCCGGAGAGAATGCGCGCTCTGTTCCATCACTTCTATAAAAACTCAAATAGGGTACCGACTTGCCATTATAAGTTAGCGACTCATAGGTAGGTTTTCCTGAGAGATCAAGACTATTTGTAAAGAAAAGGTTAAATTCAATATTCAACCTCTCGGTCGGATGGAAACTATTGGTCAACCGCAAGTTGAGCTTTTTGAAACGACCTGCATATTCATTTATATCTTTGGTATACCCGCCATAAAATCCATAAGCATATTGCTGGCTACTCCCTGAAAAGTTCAGCGAATATTGTTGAGAAAAAGGGTTTTCAAGAAACAGATCGCTATACTCCTTCCTTCCATTATTTAACAAAAGCTCAGCGATCATGCCGGCTGAGTCCCCCGGCGTCAGCAATCCACGTTTGGCCCGATCAAATATATCAATGGCAGGAGTTACTGAGATAAATGGAGATCTATCCGTTATCTTATCGTAAAATCCATTTTTAAAAAGCATTGACTCTATAGCAATATAGTCGCTATTTGAAGGCTGATACCGTTGCCTGAGATCTGGCTTAGTTCTAGAAATTAGCGTGCTTCCAAAAGAAAGGTTAATATTCCCAGCATTATTCCGGCTACCTTTCTTCGATGAAATAACAACAACCCCATTGCCCGCTCTCGCCCCCCATATCGCGCTAGCCGCCGCATCTTTTAATATTGTGATTGACTCTACGCTATTGGGATCTATATTTGCGACATCGCCTTCATATATAAATCCATCCAGCACGATCAAGGGATCAAGGTTTCCTTCGATAGTACTCAAACCGCGAACAGAAAAGTTTAACTTTTGTCGATCTGGAACAGTAGTGGGTTTATTTTCAAACCTTAAGCCTGAAGCCACATTATTGAGCCGATCCAAAATACGGGTCCCGGTCTGTTGATTAAGCATATCGTTAGATATGACGTCCACAGCACCGGTCGTCTCATTCGGTTTAAGGATCTGATACCCCGTGTTGATCTCCACCTCATCCAAATAATTATTTGTAGCCGTCATCATGACTTTATCATCTGCAACCAGATCTTTTATCGTCAGCCTCAATTCTTGATAGCCCAAAATCGAAAAACGTATGGTATCAGTTAGTTTTCCTTTAAACTGAAAGCTTCCATCCGCTTCACTCTTGAAGCTGAATTTTGACTTAATATTCTGAACAGTGACACCCGGAAGTGGACGATTATTTTCTTTCGAAACGACCGTACCACTGATCATACTTTGACCAGATGAGGTAAATCCGTACAGCCCAAAAAATAGTATAAGTAAAAACCTCATGACCCGCTCTCCTCTCCCACATTATTCGGTGAAAATCTAGCATATAGAAGGGATTTGTTTAGCGGAACTAATTCTAATCCCATACTATCCAGAAATGACATTCGTTTATGATCGTCCCAGTCACCAAAATCCCTTGGGATTGTAATATCTACACGTAGCTGATTATTTTCCTCTAACAACAGCGGTCTAATAAAATAAAGGCTTAGATTGTCTATCAACAGTTCCAAAGGAATATTACGAAATTTCATTTCAGTTTTTGAATCTCCCGTAAAGACCTCCGGAATCCCACCTCTACTTTTATCTCTTCAATCTTTGCATTAGGTACAATCTTCCACACATCGATCGGCTTCTCCGCTACCGAGATATCTATTCCAAAAAACTGTTTAAAATCTTCCCTAAAACTTTGTTTTACCGTAGCTTTTGATACCTGCCCCTTGACAAGCATCTCATAGGAGAATATATTTTTATAACCAGTCGCGAGTATTTCTCGCTTATTATAAAAGCGAGCCTCTGAATCAAAGACCCAATGTCTCCACGGAATTCCTTTCAGTTCTTTATCAAATGCCATTGCTAAAAGCACTGGAAAACTTAGATTAACGATCTGGAAACTTGTATGATCTTCATTAAATGAATATTTCCCATAACTGGGGCTTTGTCCTTCCTCATATGTTTTAAATAATGAACCACCGTAGCAACCATTAAATAACCAATGATCAGATATTTTAGACTTTTCACTATCCCTTCTAAGCTCTTTCTGGTGGAGATTTACATTTCCATTACTTAGAACAGCATTAATATTCTCTCTTGTTAGCGCATTAGGATAAGTATTCGCAACAAGCATACCCTCTTTATTAATCCATACAACATGGGGCAGTGTGTTATGCGGGAATAGTTTCTGAAATAGTGTATCTCCAAAAATATATGGTAAATCGGCCTGGTAATCATATTTATCTGTATACCTCTTTATTACTTCATTTACCCGTTTATGCGTATCTTTTGTTTGAATACTATTGACAAGAAATACCTCAATATTATCCTTTCTTATATTTTTTACCTCTTGCATATGCGGAAATCCTTCAATACACGAAGGACACCAGGTCGCCCAGAAATCTAATATGATCAGCTTTCCTTTGAGGTCTGAAAACTTGATTGTTTTCTTTTTGCCGTCAAAATAGTTGAGTTCAAGTGTTTGGCTCCAAACAGCATCGGGGATCTTGTCTCCGGCTTTAGCGCCATAAGATGAGATAACCCATCAGCC
>NZ_ASZT02000123.1:0-16343 GCF_001006065.1 Sphingobacterium sp. IITKGP-BTPF85 | reverse complement strand
CTTTTCAGGACGAGACATAGTTAGTTAGTTAGTTAGTTAGTTAGTTAGTTAGTTAGTTAGTTAGTTAGTTAGTTAGTTAGTTAGTTAGTTAGTTAGTTAGTTAGTTAAAGAAGGTTTTCATAAAGGTTTTTTTAAAACCTTTATGAAACCTTTTTTGAATTTATAAATTTTGTTTTTGGATAGGCCAGTTGGATTGAAGGCCTAAATAAAAGGTGAAATTTTCTGCGGCGAGCTGATGTAATGAGGTTGGAATCATCCATTGTTCACCTAGTCGCTCAAAACGCTGACAGTCTTTTACAAATTTTTGGAGGCCAACTTGGTCTATATGACCAAAGGCACCACCAGTATGAATGGGATAGCCAATCCCTAAGGTAGCGCCGATATCGCCATCGATCGGCCTGTCGAGTATCCCTTCTATTAAGCATCGGTAACTATCCAATGCCATAACATGTAATAATCGATCCTGAATGTTGATGGTTTCGGGCAATGTAGTTAAGGTCGGTAAATTCGAATCTTGCCAAATTGTTTTTTTTCCAGATGCAATTTCATAGTCATAAAAACCTCGATTGGATTTTCGTCCATTTCGTCCACTATCCACAAGTTTTTTTAAGTAATCATAACATCGCCTCTGGCTTGGATGTAGATGGGGTAGCTGGTCGTATACATGCAGCATAAGCGATAGCGAAATTTCATCAAGAACTGCCAAAGGACCAACAGCAAAACCAGCATTTATTGCCTGTTCATCAATGAGAGATGCAGGAATACCTTCCAACAGCATCGTCACTGCTTCCAGTAGGTAGTTGAAAAAAATACGGGAAGTAAAGAATGCAGGGCCATCATGTACAACAATTGGAATCTTTCCCAGTTGACGGACTACTTGTAGAGCCTTAGACAGGGTTTGTTCACTTGTCTGATTCCCGCGTATGATTTCTACTAAAGCCATTCGATCTACAGGTGAAAAAAATGCATTCCAATAAAGTTTTCTGGTTTCGGACTTACTAAAGCCAATTCACTGATGGGTAATGATGTGGTATTGGAAGCAAAAAAACCATTATTATTTAGGAAAGGAAGTGTTTCAGTACTGACAGCCGCCTTAAGATTTTTGTCTTCAAACACAGCTTCAATAATGAGATCAACTTCTCCAAAATCTTTTGTCTGATCTGTAGGGGAGATTCGGGAGAGGAGAGCCTGTCTTTTTTCTTCATTCATTTTTCCCAGTTCCACCCATTTTGCTGATACTTTTTCTGCATATTTTTTTCCTTGCTCTGCTTGTTGTAAAGTCACATCTTTCAAGATAACATCAATTCCTGAGCGGGCAGCTTCGAATGCAATTCCAGACCCCATCATACCAGCGCCTAATATTGCCATCCTTTGTAACTCGAAAGGGGTATTGACTAATGGATCTGTAGCTTTTGTAGCTTCATTTATACCGAAGTACTGGGTCCGGATGATACTGCAGGTAATAGGATCGCGCAGGGTCTGGATAAAATACGCTATTTCAATACGGAGTGCTTCTTGTTTTGAAAGATTGTGTTTTTGATAAATAACTGCCATACAGTTGTCTATGTTTGGCTTAATTCCTAAGTTACGTTTTTTGATGGGTACGGTAAGATTATCCCATTGTGCTTCATCCCATGGTGGAGTTTGTTTCTGAGCCTGTTCATGCACATGTTCTAAGATCCATGTTTTGGCAAGAAAGATTGCATGATCTATATTTGAAGAAATGAGATCGATTAAACCTATTTCTTTAGCTTTTTGTGCTGTGATTATTTTAGCCTGTAGCACCAATGGAAGAGCATCTTGTGCATCAAGTATCTCTGTTATTTGTATCGTGGCACCAAACCCTGGAAATAACCCATAGTTGACTTCTGGAAATCCTATTTTTATCTGCTCAAGGGCAATCCGGCAGTGTGCCCATAGTTGTGTCGAAAGCTGTAAACTCATACAATCACTGTCCATTAGACCGACAATGGGTTTCTTTTGTTGGTTAAGCTCATTAAAATTTGACAGGAGTGATTTCAAACGTAGCTTAAATGAATTTTCATCTGATGCTTGTTGAAGTAAAATATCATAGTTAATAGCTTGGCCTATAAGTGGATTTTTGAATATTATTCCTTTTACTTCAGTGAGATCAATCTGATCACGGATGATGGTCACAAATTCTTCTAATCGCTCTAAGTCATTTTCATGGATAGTTTCTGTAGAAATTAAGGGGCTAATCAATACGACTCCCTGTTCATCTCTTTCACTTAAGAAATAAGTAAAATATGTAGGATTAATTTTCTGCATTTTTTTAGGTGTTATATTCCCTTATGGGGAGTTGCAGTATAGAGTTTAATTAATTTGAAGAAATTGTTTTATCGGATTTGGATTGATAATTGACTTTATCAATTGTCATTTTAGCAATAATTTCCAACATGATTTCAGATGTTCCCCCGATAATGGTACCGACTCTTATATCACGGTACAGACGGGCTATTTTGAAATCTTCTGTAAAGGCATAACCACCAAAAGTTGAAAACATTGGCTTACAATACGGACCGCAAGCTCACTCGCCTGTAATTTCGCAATCGAACATTCTTTAACTGCATATTTTCCAAGTTGTTGCAAATCGCAACAAGCATATATAAATGCTTTTGTTGTAGCGATATCTGCAACCATTTGTGCAACGCGATGTCTCACTACTTGGAAATCTTGCAGTTTATGCTTAAATACTTCACGTTTGTTAATATATTCTAGGGTATACTGTAAGGCAGAATCTGCTGTAGCAATGCTTTGGATTGCTGCGGTCAGGCGTTCCAGTTGTAGTCCGTCCATCAGGTAACTAAAACCCGCACCTTCTTCACCTATTAAATGTGAAATGGGGACTTTTACCTGATCAAAACCTAATTCTGCTGTATCAGAAGCATGCCAGCCCATTTTATTGATTTTGGTTGCTGTTACTCCTAAAGCATGACGGTCGATCAAGAGCAAACTGATACCTTTACTACCTTTGGTCGGATCGGTTTTAACAGCAGTAATAAAAAATCGCCATAGTAACCATTGGTGATAAAAGTTTTCGAACCGTTAACAATATAATGATCACCTTCCCGGATAGCAGTTGTTTGGATTTTTTGTACATCAGATCCGGCACCTGGTTCCGTAATAGCTACTGCACTGACCAAATCTCCAGCAATAACACCTTTTAAATATTTTTCTTTTAATTCTTCAGAGGCATACTTGAGTAAGTATGGCGCTGACATATATTGAATGACTAATGCTGTTATCGTAAATCCTCCCGAAAAGCACTGAGAGAGCTCTTCGCACAGAATCATGGAATAATAAAAATCAAGGTCGAGCCCACCATAAACTTCTGGATAATTAAGACCTATAAAGCCCATGTCGCCCATTTTTTTCCAAATGGCACGATCTATTTTACCTTCTTCTTCCCACTGATCAATATGAGGCAGGATCTCTTTACGGATAAATGCTTTTAAACTTTCGCGAATACGTGGTGCTCAACTGTCAATTGTGTTGCTTGCATATGCTATCAAGTTTTATTGGTTATATTTTCTCTTTTGGATTTGGTGATCCAAATAAGTTGAAGCTAATTTAAATTAAAAAGCTGACGTTTCCATTTATTTGAAAGTTAATTTTTATGATAACTTATTTTTATGGGAGAGTGTTCGCTTGATTTAAGTGTTTTAGGCTCATTTATAAGCTTATTAAAGATTTCTGTTTAACCGATTCATTTACTGTTTACTATTTTTTTGTACCTTTAAATATAACTTTATGATAACGCTCTACTGTTTGTTTTCTTTGTATGTCAATTGGGATTCGTAGTTCGGGGGAAACCGGATCTGACGTTTTGATTAAGCAAGGTAGTAGCATAGATAACCAAAATAATAAACGATGACTAAGAAAGTATTTATTGTCGCGGCGCAACGTACCGCAATAGGAAGCTTTGGAGGAGGATTATCCACTTTTAGCGCGACAGAATTAGGTGCTCAGGCTGTTAATGCAGTTTTGAAACAAGTTGCTATTGATGGAAGCGAAGTGGATGAATTATTGATGGGATGTGTTCTGCAAGCCGATTTGGGACAAGCTCCCGCTCGCCAAGTTTTAAAATATGCAAGTTTACCTGATGATATTCCTGCGACCACTATTAATAAGGTTTGTGCAAGTGGAATGAAAGCGGTAGCACTAGGTGCACAGGCTATTTTACTAGGTGATGCTCATGTCGTACTTGTTGGCGGTATGGAAGTATGAGCCGTGTGCCTTATTATGCACCTACAGTACGTTGGGGAGCGAAGTATGGTCATCAAAGTTTAGTAGATGGAGTACAGAAAGATGGACTGAGTGACGCTTATTCGCAAGACGCAATGGGTGTTTTTGGAGAATTATGTGCGATTAAATATGACATTAACCGGGAGGAGCAGGATGCTTATGCGGTATCGTCCTATACCAGAAGCCGTGATGCTTGGCAACAGGGGAAATTTGATAAGGAAGTGGCTCCGATAGCAGTTTCTACCCGAAAAGGAGAAGTTGTTGTCAAGCAAGATGAAGAATTTACGCAGGTCAATTTTGAGAAAATTTATACTTTGAAACCAGCTTTTCAAAAAGACGGAACGATTACTGCAGCAAATGCTTCTACTTTAAGTGATGGAGCTGCGGCATTATTACTGATGTCCGGTGAGAAAATGGAAGCATTGGGTTTAGAACCTTTAGCTGAAATCATAGCATATGCTGATGCGGAACAGGAACCGGAATGGTTTACAACGACGCCTAGTCTCGCCGTGAAAAAAGTATTAGCAAAAGCAGATCTAGAATTGTCTGATATTGACTTTTTTGAATTTAATGAAGCTTTTTCTGTTGTAGCATTAGTAAATGCCCGTTTGTTGGATATTTCATTGGAAGGATGAATGTTTATGGGGGGGCAGTATCTTTAGGTCACCCTCTGGGGTGTTCGGGTGCCAGAATTTTAGTAACCTTAACAAGTGTGCTGGAGCAGGAGAGAGGACAGTATGGGTTAGCAGCAATTTGCAATGGTGGCGGTGGTGCTTCTGCAATGATTATTAAAAGATGTAATGTATAGTAGCGATCAGGTTAGATATATTATCATACATACATATGGGCAGAAGGTTATACAACTGAGTTTAGAGAATATTGTTAAGTGACAGTACTCATTTACATGAAAGGTTTCTGTCTTTAACACAAACTTCTCCATCGAAGGTAAAAGACCGTTTTTCTTATATAGAGAAACGGTCTTTTGTTTGCACCTAATTTGTTCGGCATAATTACTTCTTATAACGATCGCTAATCTTTTCAATATAATGTTAGAAATCAAAAGGGTAGGCTTCTTATTTCTGATATTATATTTAAAATTGTTTGCGTTTTCTTTTATTTCTTTAATAAAAAGTACAAAATAATTTGCATTCTTATTTTTCCTTTCTATATTAGTGTATTAATTAAATAATACAGTAGTATGATAACTATTAAAAACCTAAATTTCAGCTACAGCAAATCGCGACCATTATTTAAAAATATGGATCTTCATTTACAGGAAGGGCATATTTATGGTCTTTTGGGGAAAAATGGTGCCGGCAAGTCGACGTTACTGAAGAATATGGCCGGTTTGGTCTATCCTGTAAGTGGTACGATTGAAGTGTTACAGCATGATCCTTGTAAACGCGAACCTGCTCTGCTTCAGGAAATCAGTTTTATTCCTGAGGAATTTCACTTACCAGCAGTGAAATCCGCAACTTTTGTAAAAGCGAATGCCGTTTTTTATCCAAAGTTTGATCATGCATATTTTCAAGAACTGATCAGAGAGTTTGAAATTCCGATCGAACAGAAGCTTGCAGATATGAGTTATGGGCAAAAGAAGAAATATATCATATCATTTGGTTTGGCTTCCAATACCAAAATCATGATTATGGATGAACCTACTAATGGTCTAGATATTCCTTCTAAAGTGCAGTTTCGTAAAATTATGGCCTCTGCTATTGCCGACGACCGCTGTGTTATTATCTCGACACATCAAGTACGTGATCTCGACAACCTGATCGATGCGGTTATTCTATTGGATGAACATCGGGTGGTATTAAATGCTAATGTTAATCGTATTACGGATCATATCAGCTTTAAAAAAGTACGTGAGTTGAACGATGATGTGCTATATTCAGAACCTGCGTTAGGAGGTTTTAATACCATACAGTTGAATACGATGGGCGAAGACTCTAAATTAGATCTGGAACTGTTGTTTAATGCTGTTTTACAGAAAAAAGAATTGATTACAAACCTTTTAAATGTTACTGAAGATGTCGAACGTATTTAATGTTAATCGCTTGTGTGCATTGATTCGCCGGCAGTGGATTTCTGTCGGACGCATTTATTTGATGTCACTAATTATTATTGCTGGAGTTTTTATAGCTTTTTATGGGGTTGCAATCTTTAAAAATTTTGAAGATATAAAGACAAGCTCTAATATAGGCCAAGATGTTCTTAATTTTAGAATACCGTTATTTTTTATTTTGGGATTATTTTTTATCACAGTTGTATCAAGCAGTTATTTTTCTGATTTAGGTCAAAAAACAAAGGCGATTTTTGAGTTGATGACTCCAGCTTCTTCCTTAGAGAAATTTTTAACTTCTATTTTTTATACTATTATTGTAAGCTTGTGTGCCTATTTCTTATTATTCCTTTTAGTTGATCTTGCTTTCGTATCCTATTTAAGAAGTATAGGATCTTCTATTACAACTTTTGAAACCGAACAAGGAGGAAAAGTAGTGATTGATAATTGGATGTATTTCTTCAAGCTGGAAAAATCTGAATTCTTGCCCTATTTCTATTTTTTACCCTTCATATTGAATGCCCTATTTTTATTAGGTTCTATCGCCTATAAGAATTATCAATATATTAAAACAGCTATAACCATGATTATATATGTAGCCATATGGATAATCACATTTATCTATGTCATGAAATTACGAACAGATAATACAATTGGCCTTGATAATGGTAATTATTTCGATGATAAGGTTCATGGACTTCAACTTGCTCTAGCAATTGGTATATTTTTAACATTAATTTTTGGGGATTAGCATTCTTGAGATTAAAAGAAAAGGAGGTTTAGTATGGATTTTAATGCTAACAAAGCCATTTATCTTCAGATAGCAGCATACGTATGCGATCATATTCTATTGGGGACTTGGAAAGTGGAGGATAAGCTACCTTCGGTCCGTGAACTTGCTGTACAATTGGAAGTGAATCCAAATACCGTGATGCGTACCTATGATTTGTTGCAACAAAGAAATTGTTGTCAATAAACGAGGAGTTGGATTTTTTGTGACTGATACGTCAGTAGGAAATGTAAAGGAATATCGCAAAGCTGTCTTTTTGGAAGAGGATCTTAATCCTTTTTTTAGAAATATCTATCTTTTGGAAATTAGTTTAGATGAACTAAAGCAACGGTATCAATCTTTTATCGAACAAAATTTTAAAAATAACGAATTATGAAACTGAGTAGTAAAATATTGATAGGCTTGGGGATAGCATTATTTATTATTCCTATAGTCACCACTTCTTATATTGTAGGAAATAATCGGGTTGATACAAAAGTGTATGAGGAGATGCTTCGTAAGGAAGGTAATGAACCAGATAGTAAGGATACTTATTTGAAAACATATAAAACTAAAAGTTTTACAAATTTGAATATTATCGGAAATAATAAAGGATCAATTTGTCTTTTTATTGTGAAAAGTGATAAATATGCTGTGAAGGTGGATAACAGAAGTGAGAGTGAGGTTGCAGTTTCTGTTAAGGCTGATGGTCAGTTGAATATCGGGCTCAAAGATAATGCAAAACCATACACTAAACTTATATATGTATTTACTCCCGATATCTCACGAATTAAATTATCTGAAGTTGTGATCGCTGATTTCTCAGGAAGTATGATCATTTAGAAATCATCGGAGAAAACATAGAATATTTTAAATTTAATTCAAATATAACGATCAATAAGTTGTCCTTAAGGTTGAAAAATTCTATTCTTACAAGTAGTGAATCCGTATCCATACAGATCCCGAATTTAACGTTGGATTTGGATAGCAGCGAGGTTAGTCTCGTTAAGCAAAATTATGAACAAGTGTTCATTCATGCTAAGGATTCAAAGGTTAATTTCTTTGGGAAAAATCCAGATGTAAAAGTCAAGTCTTTAAGTTTGAAAACAGTTGGACATACATCAATTGATTTGAATGATTTTCAAGTAGAAAATATTGAAGGACAGTTATCCGATGAAACCAAAACAGATTTTTCGATTCCACTTCTTAGAAGAATATTGAAGTAATGAGCTCAGGGGGGCATTTTTATTAATTATCTGATGACACAATAGGAATTATTCAATATAAAATAAAAAACGCTCTTCAAATTTAATTGAAGAGCGTTTTTTATTTTATATTGCGTTTAACTATTTCGCTTTTTTTAGAGGAACCTCAGCGGCTTGGTAAGTTTCAGGCTCAGCTTTGTAAATTTTGAATTTTACTTCATAACCCTCTGGTGCGTAAATAACGATTGGCATTCTTCCATTGTAATCGGTTATAACAGATTTAGCCTGTACAAAGCTGTTCTTTTTTTCACCCTGGCAAAGCATTTGAGTCGAAGCTACATTTCCATTTGTTTTGAAAACATAGTAATTATATCCCCATCCCTGCAGATCTTTTTTCTCAAAATCACCGGCTAAGAAGTAACTGTTACACGCGTCGGTCTCCATATATTTGCCAGCAAAAAACTCAATCTTTTTATTATTATCACCATCGATTCCTGCATGAGGGACTTCAATGACATATTTTACCATCCCTTTTTCTGGTGCTGGAAATACATTTACGTCTTGTTTAAGTAATGTCTGTGCCATAGCGGATATCGAAATTAATAAAGTAGCAACGATCATACCTGTTTTTAACATTAACTTTTTCATATATATTATTTTTACATGTGTATTATTATCAGGTTAGAGCGATCTGTATACGATAAGTTTAATCCGTTGACGATTTTTTTTATCATGAAAAGTTTTGAAAGTCGTTTTAAATCATGCTATTTTCTTGATAGACAATTTATTGTGTAACGTTTTTTTTGTGAATTTTTCTCTTGATTTAAGACTAAATGGCTTTGAAAATATCATTTTATACTTTATAATGGTAAATAGCTCGCTTTTACAGTGATGTTTGCAGTCTTTTTTCGAGATGTTGTATTGAATGCACCACCATAAGAAAATTCTTCGTTATCATTTTGACCAGTTATCTGAAAAACGCCTAAATCAGCTTTTACCAATTGACCTAAAGTGGAGGCAGATTCGGACGCTATATTCTGTGCACGTTGGTGTGCATTTTTAGAAGCCTGAGAAATGAGTTCTAATTTTAAATCTTCCAGCTTAGAATAATAGTAGTTGGGTGTACTTGAACTTAATTCAAGCCCTTGAGAGATTAACGTTGATATTTCGCGAGATGCATTATCGACTTTGTTAAGATCTTTTGATTCCACTCCAACAGTTTGCGATAAGGTATATCCAGAAAACGTATTATAGCTACTGCCTTTACCATCTGTGTGGTATTCAAATTCTTTATTAATATTAACAGCTTCAAATCTTATCTCTTCAGCTTTTAAACCCTGTGCGATCAAAAAATTGCGAACCAGCTCACGATCCTCAGCTAATTGATCTGATGCGCCTTTTAAATCGAAATTTTTACGACTGTAGCTGGCATTCCATTTTACTAAATCAGATTCAAAATCTTTTTTAGCATTTCCATTAACGGTAATCGTTTGTGAAGATTTGAATTTGTAACGGTATGCATTGCTAAAAAGGCATGCACTTGCAATAATAACAATACCTGCAATAAGTGCTATTATAATTGGATTGTATTTCATAATCATTATTCTAATCAGGTTATTTAACGTTTTATCGACTTACTATGTAGCAATCATGATACCAAAAAACTGTTATTTTTGAATTTAAATAGATAATTTGCAGTTTTTGAATCAATTTGTTGATATAAGTAATAAATAATGAATAAAAAAATCATTCTTATAGGGTTGTTAGCAATGCATGGAGCCGTTTTATTCGCTCAAAAGCAACCGCTTAACCATACGGTTTATGATGGATGGCAAAGTTTGAATGCAAGTGAAATAAGTGGTAGTGGAAAATACATCACATTTCAAGTACTGCCACAGGAGGGAGATGGAGCCTTATATGTCAAGGATAATTTAAACAAATCCATACTTGCATTACCAAGGGGATATAATGCCCGTTTGACCAATAATGAAACGCATGTCATTTCATTGATAAAGCCTAAGTTTGCTGATACACGCCAAGCGAAAATTAAGAAAAAGAAACCGGAAGAAATGCCGAAAGATTCACTTGCTATTTTTACGGTAGCGACTGGAAAGCTTTTAAAGTATGCAGAAGTTAAATCTTATAAATTGGCTGAGGAAGCTAATGGTTACTTTGGATTCTTAACGGATGATAAAGGGATAGCTCCTACAGACACCGCGACGTCAAAGACTAAAAAAGCAACTAAAATCAGCACATTGCATGTATATGATCTAGCAACAGGTGATACGGTTAATTTTCAACAGGTAGATCAATACGACTTTAATAAAGCGGGAAACAAGCTGGTTTTTACCAAAAAAACTGAAGCTAAAGATTCTACATCCAATATTGCAGGTGTTTATTTATATGATTTGACCAATAAAACATTAAAAAAGATTACAAATGGTCGCGGAACGTATAAAAACTTCACTTTTGACGATCTTGGCAATCAATTGGTCTATTTAGGAGATAAAACTGCTGAAAAATCTTTATTAAAAGAGTTTAATCTTTATTATTATACTGCACAGCTTGATTCAGCGCGCATTGCTGTTCAGAAAAATACTTCAGGAGTACCTGCAAATTGGGCAGTAAGTGGAGATGGAGAGTTAAAATTCAGTAAAAATGGGCAGAAATTATTTTTAGGATTGGCACCTATACCTAGAGTTAAGGATACGACATTAGTGGATTTTGAGCATGCGAAAGTAGACATTTGGCATTGGCAGGATGATTACTTACAGCCGCAGCAATTAGTCAATCTTAAAAAAGATCTTGCTCAAAGCTATTTGAGTGTATTTTATCCGCAACAGAATAATCGTGTGATTCCTCTAGTTGATGAGAAATTTAATCCAGTACGTACAACAATTGAAGCCGACCAAGAATATGTTTTGGCAACCACTGATTTTGGACGTAGAGTATCTACGCAGTGGGATTATAGGAGCAAACAGGATGTATATGTCGTCTCTACCGTTTCTGGTGCTCGTCAGTTGGTAGCTGAAATTTATCAGGACAAGCTGTTTTATCACCAGATGGTCAGTATGTGCTGTATTTTAATCAGGATAGTGGCAATTGGTATTCGTATCAAATTGCCTCCAAAAAGTGTCGATATTAAATGATGGTCTTCCTGTATCCTTTGTCGATGAGGATAATGATATGCCGGCAAAACCAGAAGGCTATGGTATGGCCGCTTGGGGAGCGACAATAAAGGAGTATATGTTTATGATAAATATGATATCTGGTATTTCGCTTTAGATGGATCGGATAAATATTTAGCCACAAATGGATATGGAAGGGTATCCAGTACCGTATTGCGTTATAAGAACTTAACACATCCGCGAAATAGCAAGTGGAAATCCAACACACTTGATGAGCGTCAACGTGTTTTGCTAACTGCTTTTAATGAAAAGACCAAAGAGAATGGTTTTTATGAATTGAGAGGTAAGCGGAAAGATCCAAAAGAGATCTTGATGGCACCAAAGGTTTTTAGAAATTTACAAGCATCCGAAGATCAGAAATATCTGATTTATTCAAAAGAAGATTATGTCAATAGTCCTGATTTATATGTGAATAGCAATACGTTTAAAAAGGAAGAAAAATTGACCGAGTTGAATCTGCAGCAAGCGAATTACAATTGGGGAACCGCGGAGTTGGTACAATGGACTACACCTGCTGGTCATGCTGCAGAAGGTATTCTGTACAAACCGGAAGATTTTGATCCGAATAAGAAATATCCAATTATTGCTTATTTCTATGAAAAATTATCAGAAGGACTATATAGTTACCAAGCGCCGGCGCCCACACCGTCTCGTTTGAACATACCTTATTTTGTAAGTAATGGTTATTTGGTTTTTGCGCCTGATATTTCATATGTTACAGGTGAGCCTGGTAAATCTGCGGAAGAATATATTAATTCAGGAATGAAGCATCTGGCGCAGAATAATTGGGTAGATTCATCTAAAATGGGTATCCAAGGACAAAGCTGGGGAGGCTACCAAGTGGCGCATTTAATAACAGCTACCAATATGTATGCAGCAGCTTGGGCAGGTGCTCCAGTTGTGAATATGACTTCAGCGTATGGGGGTATTCGTTGGCAAACAGGCATGTCCCGTCAGTTTCAGTATGAAAATACACAAAGTAGAATTGGTAAGACCCTATGGGAAGGGCAAGAAGCTTATCTAGCCAATTCACCTTTATTTCATTTGAATAAAGTGACAACACCAGTCGTTATTATGGCAAATGATAATGATGGAGCAGTGCCATGGTACCAAGGCATCGAAATGTTTACGGCATTAAGACGCTTACAAAAACCTGTTTGGATGCTTAACTACAATGGTGACGAACATAATTTGTTGTTAAGACAGAATAGAAAAGATATTCAAATACGAGAGCAACAGTTTTTTGATCACTATTTAAAAGGAGCGCCTGCTCCGAAATGGTTGAAATCTGGAGTTCCCGCAAAAGAAAAAGGAATCGATTGGGGGTTTTCTAGTGAATAATTTTAAAAAGAGCTTATTTGTTACAAATAAGCTCTTTTTTTTATGTCTAATTGTAATTTTTTAAAGTTTTCAATAAAAATATTAAAAAAATTTCAATTTTTATTGAAAACAACATACTTTTACAAAGTAATTTGATGGAAAGATCAAAAATAGGGTATAAAAAAACTTAAAATCTCAATCACATAATGTCTAACTTAAGATTTAAATCTGTCGAAGCAGCTGTATCTCGCAAAAATGCTTCTTTAAAAGTAGAAACTAAAAAAGCTACCGATATTTACGGTAAGAATGTTTTTTCAATTGCGAAGATGAAAGATTATCTTCCTAAAAACTCTTACAAGGAATTAGCACAGGCAATCGAAGATGGAAGTGCAATTTCTCGTGATTTAGCGGAGCATATTTCACAGGCGATGAAAAGTTGGTCACTATCTAATGGTGCTACGCATTATACACACTGGTTCCAACCTTTGACAGGATCTACTGCTGAAAAGCACGATGCTTTCTTTGAGCCGGATGATAATGGTGAAGCTATTGAGAAGTTTACCGCAGATGCTTTGGTACAGCAAGAGCCTGATGCATCAAGTTTTCCAAATGGAGGTATTCGTAATACATTCGAGGCACGTGGCTATACAGCTTGGGATACTTCATCACCAGCTTTCCTTTATGAAACAGGTTCAGGTAAAACATTATGTATCCCAACAGTTTTTGTATCATACACAGGCGAGGCATTAGATTATAAAGCTCCTTTGTTAAAAGCTGTAAGTGCTATTGACAAAGCTTCTACTGAGGTAGCACAATACTTCGATAAACAAATTACAAAAGTAAATGCTTCTTTGGGTATTGAACAAGAATATTTTTTAGTTGATCTTTCTTTATATAATGCACGTCCAGATTTACAATTGACAGGACGTACTTTATTCGGTCATATGTCCGCAAAAGGACAACAATTGGATGATCATTATTTCGGAGCGATCCCTGAGCGTGTTTTAGCATTCATGGTCGATTTGGAAAATGAAGCTTTGAAATTAGGTATTCCATTAAAAACTCGTCACAACGAGGTTGCTCCTTCTCAATTTGAGTGTGCGCCTATGTATGAGGAAATCAACTTAGCAATTGATCATAACCAATTGTTACAGAATTTAATGGACCAAGTGGCAATGCGTCACCATTTCAAAGTGTTATTACACGAGAAACCTTATAGCGGTGTCAATGGTTCTGGTAAACATAATAACTGGTCTTTGATTACCAATACAGGTGTTAATTTATTGTCTCCTGGTAAGACTCCAAAAAATAACCTAATGTTCTTGACATTCTTTGTTAATACCATTAAGGCTGTTTATGAACATGCGGATTTATTACGTGCATCGATTGCTAGTGCAAGTAATGATCACCGTTTAGGTGCAAATGAGGCTCCTCCTGCTATTATTTCAATCTTCTTAGGCTCTCAGTTAGATGATCTTTTAGAAGAAGTTGAATCGGCTCGTGTTGCTAAAAAAGTAAAATCTGAAGCGAACTTATGGCATGGTATTCCTAAAGTTCCTGAATTGAGATTGGATAATACAGATCGTAACCGTACTTCCCCATTTGCTTTTACAGGTAATAAGTTTGAATTTAGAGCTGTAGGTTCTTCTGCGAACTCTGCATTACCAATGACCGTATTAAATGTTATTGTTGCGAATCAATTGATCGAATTTAAGATCGAAGTTGATAAGCAAATTAAAAAAGGCATTAAGAAAGATTTAGCATTATTGAATGTTGTGCGTAAATACATCAAAGATTCTAAATCAATCCGTTTTGAAGGTAATGGTTATAGCGAAGAGTGGGAGAAAGAAGCTGAGGCAAGAGGCTTGTCGAATATCAAATCTACTCCGAAAGCTTTAGACGTTTACGTAAAAGAAGAGTCGATCGAGTTATTTGAGAAATTAGGTATTTATACAAAACGTGAAAGTGAAGCACGTCATGAAATTTTGTTGGAAAACTTTTACAAAAAACTTCAGATCGAAGCTCGTGTTATTGAAGATATCGTCAATAATCAGATTGCTCCTGCATGTTTGATCTATCAAAACGAATTGATCAAAAACGTACAAGGTCTGAAAGATCTAGGATTCGGAAAAGAGGCATATAGCTCTCAGTTTAACTTCTTAGAGCGTATTTCATTACACGTTAATACTGTTCTTGAGAAAACAGAGGCGATGCGTAAAGAACGTAAAAATGCAAATCAAATCGAAGATATGCGCGAAAAATCAATCGCATATGATGAGGTTGTTAAACCTTATTTTGATGAGATTCGTTACCATGTCAATAAATTAGAGAAAATTGTTGATGATCAAAATGGCCATTACCGAAACTTCGCGAACTGTTGTTCATTAGCTAAGAATTGGTAAATTAGGTATCATTTAAATTGATACATCTTGAAAGCGCGCGATATTTTATCGGGCGCTTTCTTTTTGCACCTTAACTGGTTACGGTGCAAAAGTCAATATTGTAACAATCTACTGTATTGTCATATTAATTTCATTTTATCATAGGTTATTCGTTGTTCTTTTTTTACATTTAGTTATTAAAAGAAGAAGAAGAAAAATGAAGAAGTTTAATTTTAAATACAGGAAAATATCCTTAGTTACTGCAGTGATTGCAACTGCGATGACTTTAAGTGCTTTTATTCCCAATCAGGAAAAACCAAAGGAAGAAAAGTTTACCAATCTAAAAGTACTCCCTAAAAATATAACTCCAGATGAGTTAAAGTTAGTGATGCGCGAATTTAATAGCTCCTTGGGAGTCAAATGTGGATTCTGCCATACTCCTTCAAAAGATGATCCTAAGAAAATGGAATTTGCGAGTGACGAGAATAAGCATAAAAGTATAGCACGTGACATGATGAAGATGACAGCCAAGATCAATAAAAAATATTTCCATAGAGCAAATAAGGAAGGGGAGATCAAGGCAATTTCATGTAAAACATGTCATAATGGAAAGGAAAACCCTGAAATGAAAATTGCGAGTTTATAGCATTGCTCCATAAGGTAGTTCAAGCTTACTATTATCATTTGGCTTGATTGAGAATCAATATCCGATAAAGA
This sequence comes from Sphingobacterium sp. IITKGP-BTPF85, assembly GCF_001006065.1. Taxonomy (NCBI): domain Bacteria; kingdom Pseudomonadati; phylum Bacteroidota; class Sphingobacteriia; order Sphingobacteriales; family Sphingobacteriaceae; genus Sphingobacterium; species Sphingobacterium sp. IITKGP-BTPF85. Next base: position 432 of record NZ_ASZT02000123.1, on the reverse strand, counting down.
TTATAAACCTGTCGATATTTGTGATCTTTATTTTTTTATTAAAAAAATAAAGTCGTTCATAATCAGTTATTTTCTTGTTTAGGTGCATTTTTATTTTGCATATATCAAAAGAATATCTACATTTGCATCACTCCAAACAACGAAATACTTGTTTGAACGGACCGCCCGGATGGCGGAATTGGTAGACGCGCTAGTCTCAAACACTAGTGGGAAACCGTGCCGGTTCGATCCCGGCTCCGGGTACCGAAAAAGGATCTGAAGTTAATTCTTCAGATCCTTTTCTTTTATAAAACCTACTCCTGTTGTTTCACACAAGTCTTTTTTTTATCAAAAGGGTACCCTAATGAGGTATTTGTCACTTTAAAAAGAGTTTAAACATGCTGAACGACTTACTTTGTGGATAGTATGTTCTAGAATTGGAGCTTCTTTTTT
>NZ_ASZT02000122.1:0-16350 GCF_001006065.1 Sphingobacterium sp. IITKGP-BTPF85 | reverse complement strand
ATATAAAGACAAGACTTACGCCGGTCCATTTGTGCCCGACATGTAAAGGTACTTCCGCTGTAACCATCTTCTTGTGATAGTAATAAACCCATAATGACCGTTACTGTTGCCAAGAAAATACCACCTAGCAGTAGTCCCGATGTAAATTTGTGATATAGGGTTAATGTTGCATAGGATTTATTGTAACGAAAAATTTCAAGCAGCATCGCCAATAGCAATAGCACAATTGGAAAATGTAGTAGCATGGGATGCATTCTTCCAAATGATTGAAGCCATAGTGGTACCGAGATCTGTTTTCCAAATATTAATAAAAAGATGATAAAAATATTTAGCGCAAACAGTGCATGTTCTGTAAATCCTTTGAAGGTAATTTTCATATAAAAATTAGACTCGTGTAAATTTATAGGGATATACTTTTCCTGATGCCCATTGTGCTACGTAGATATTTTCGTCGTCATCGATGCAAACATCATGTGGGTTATGTAATATTTGTAATTCTTGGGCCATGGGCTGTAAGGTGCCATTGCTATATACTGGGATGGTACCACCAATATTGGATATTACCTTATTGTTTTTGTCTAGAATCGTAACGAAACCACTGTCTGCTTTATTGAGATCAGGAGATCTTAAAACAGCAGCATAAAGATTTTCATTTTGATGACTGGCCGGCAGATGCATGCTCCTGGCAATGCGATGACTTCTAGGAGATTGCCGTTCATATCAAAACGTTTAAAGCAGTTGCGTGTACGGTCAGTAACCAGTAAGGTCGGATTTCCACTTCTTTTATCTACGCAAACCCCATGAGCATTGTCCAAATGTTTTACTTCTTTTCCTCTTCCTCCAAAGTAGCCCTGTAGCTTCCCGTCAGCATTATAATGAAAGACATACTGCAAGCCATAACCATCGGCAATATAGAAATCGCCATTGTCTGCAACAGCGACTTCAGTCGGCACAAATTCTTCTTTTTTTGATATAAACCGGTTTCCATAGGACAATCGATGGTTTTTAATATGTTGCCATCTAATGTGGTTTTAAAAACCTGATGCCTATCGGTATCTGTAATAAATAGCGATTCTTGTTTGCCTTCATTGGCGATGGTCAATCCATGTGCACCTGGAAAATCATGGCCCCAGGAGTTTAATAATTTACCCGATTTGTTATAAATTAAGATATTATTTTTAGTTTCATTGGTTAATAGTATAATACGTCCTTTTTTATCTTGGACCATTTCATGGCAGTCATTTACTGGGTTTTTGAGCGGATTTAATTGTCCCCATTTGTTATCAAGTGTGTAGCGCATGTTATGATGTCCGTATATTGGACCTTTTGGTTTGGCCATGAGGTCCTTCATAATGAAGAAACTTGCAGATAAGGTTGCTGTATTTTTGATAAATGATCTTCTTTCCATAAAAAATAAGGTTATACTAATATGTCATTGATTACTTTTCCTGCGACATCGGTTAATCTATAACGTCTGCCTAGATGTTTATAGGTGAGTTTTTCATGGTTTAATCCGAGCTGATGTAGGATTGTGGCATGAAAGTCATGCACATGAACAGGATCTTTGATGATGTTATATCCTAGTTCATCGGATTCACCGTATACGATTCCTGGTTTGACTCCGCCACCTGCCATCCATATACTGAAGCAACGGGGATGATGATCACGCCCATAATTATCTTTGGTCATGGCGCCTTGGCTGTAATTGGTTCGTCCAAATTCTCCTCCCCAGATGACGAGTGTTTCATCCAATAGACCTCTTTGTTTGAGATCTGTAATTAATGCTGCCGATGCTTGGTCTACATCTTTTGCCTGACCTGCCATTTCTGTGGGTAAGTTACCATGTTGATCCCAACCTTGATGATAGAGCTGAACAAAACGGACTCCGTTTTCACTAAGTTTTCTTGCAAGTAGGCAATTGGCCGCAAAAGTACCGGGATTAAGGCAGTCTGCGCCATACAGTTTGATGATATCATCGGGTTCTTTAGAAAGATCAGTGACTTCTGGAACTGCAGTTTGCATACGATAGGCCATTTCATATTGCTGTACCTTGGCATTGATCTCTGGATCGCCAAATTCCTGATAGGAGAGGTCATTCATCGCGGCTAATTGATCAAGCATTTTTCTGCGTTCAAAACGATTTAAGCCATCAGGGTCTTTTAGGTAAAGCACTGGATCTTCACCACTGCTGAACTGTACGCCCTGATGGGTCGAGTCTAGAAAACCGTTGCTCCACAACTTGGAGTAGACACCCTGACCATTACCTTTTCCGCGTGATAATAATACAGTGTACGCCGGGAGGTTTTTATTTTCACTTCCTAGACCATAACTAAGCCAAGCACCCATACTGGGTCTGTTTCCTTGTTGTGCACCACTTTGAAAAAATGTCAGTGCGGGATCATGATTGATCGCTTCTGTGAACATAGATTTAATGATACAGATATCGTCAACAACTTTTGCTGTATGTGGAAATAAATCGCTGATCCATGCACGCGACTCTCCATATTGTTTGAAATCATAGTAGGAACCTACTAAAGGGAATGACGCCTGATTGGCAGTCATACCTGTAAGCCTTTGTGCTCCCCGTATGGATTCAGGAAGCTCTTGACCCATCATTTCTCTGAGTTTGGTTTATAATCGAAAGATTCGAGTTGTGATGGAGCCCCATTCTGAAAGAGATAAATTACACGCTTTGCTTTAGGAGCAAATCTGGAATACCCGAGGGAAGTCCTGCTTGCTCAAAGCCTCCTTCAAATAGATCGGGAATGAGCAAAGATCCCAATGCTACACTGCCTAAGCCTAAACTTAGTTTTGAAAGGAATCGACGTCTATTGAAATTAAGACCATGTTCTAAAATATTTTTGTCCATAATTTAGGATTTTGTAATGGTTTCTTCTAAATTGTATATAATGGTAATTACGCCCATTAATGCAGCAAGTTGTGTTTTATTGACTTTCTGATCTATAGGAAACTCTCCGACGGCCAAGACTTTATCAGCATTTGCTTTTTGTTTGAATGTATTTAACTGGTCGGCATAATAAGTTGTTAATCGTTTTATTTCTTGTTCCTTAGGTTTACGGCAGACTATACGACGAAATGCGGTTATTATTTTGGTCTCCGGAGTTCCTTTGTCTTGTAGTAAGCGAGCGGCCAGTACTCGAGAAGCTTCAAGTACGGTTGGATCATTCAACATCGCAAGTGCTTGAAGAGGAGTGTTGGTATTAAGCCGCTTAACTTCACACTGATCTCTATTACTGGCATCGAAAATGGCCATCACTGGAGGAGGTACCGTTCTTTTTATGAATGTGTATAATCCTCGTCGGTATAAACTTGCCTGATGGTCTTGTCGGTATGAGGCCAATAATCCACGACCTGATGTGGCCGCTTCCCATCGCCCTGCCGGTTGATAGGGTTTGACACTTGGACCACCGATGGTTGGAACCAACAATCCACTACTGGATAAGACGACATCACGGACATGTTCTGCCGGAATACGGTAACGGGGAGCACGAGCAAGAAAAATGTTGTCGGGGTCAACGTTGAATTTGTCAGGATCTACTACCGCAGATTGTCTATATGTTGCTGAGAGGACGATCTGTTTGACTAGTCGCTTGATGTCCCAGCCATGATTCATAAAATCAACTGCTAGCCAATCTAATAATTCTGGATGTGAAGGTAATTCTCCCTGCATTCCAAAATCGCCAGATGTTTTGACCAGACCTCTACCAAAATATTCCTGCCATACTTGATTAACAAATACACGCGAGGTGAGGGGGTTTTGTTTGTCAAATAACCATTGCGTTAAACCAAGCCTATTTTTAGGATATTTTTCGCTAAATCCCAATACTGACTTAGGGGTGCTTGCCTGTACGACTTCTCCGTGGGCATCATACACACCTCTGTTGAGTACGTAGGTTTTACGGAGGGTATCTTGATCACCCATCACAGATACGATCAACTTATTGGTATCTTGTTTGTTGACAAACTTTAGGATGTCTTGGACATCAGCATTACTGATTTCCATGAATGGTTTTTTAGCGAATGTCTCCGGCCCACCAACAGTTGATTCGAGTCCTACTTCTTTGACATTATTGAAGAAAGCGGTCATTTGAAAATATTCTTTTTGTGAAAAGGGGTCATATTTATGATCATGGCACTGCGCACACTCTAGGGTGATTCCTAAGATAGCTTTTCCCAGGGTATTTGTTCTATCTTTCACATATTCTACACGGTATTCTTCATCGATTACACCACCTTCTTCTGTTATTTTATGATTTCGGTTGAAAGCTGTTGCTAAAAGCTGTTCTTTAGAGGATTGAGGCATCAGGTCGCCCGCGAGTTGCCAGCTGATAAATTTATTATAAGGAGTATTGTTGTTAAAAGCATGAATAACCCAGTCTCTCCATGGCCACTGGCTACGGTAATTGTCGTCTTGGTAACCGTGCGAATCTGCATATCTGGAAACATCCATCCAGTGTAAAGCCATCCGTTCTCCATAAGCAGGGCTTGCCAGTAGGGTTTCTATTACCTTTTCGTAGGCATTAGGACTGTTGTCTGCCATAAATTTATCCATCATCTGCAATGATGGGGGTAGCCCCGTAATATCCAAACTAACTCTTCTAAGTAATCGTTCTTTGTCAGCTTCGGGATTTGGTGCTATTTTTTTATGTTCTAGTTTATCAAGTACAAAATAATCAATTTCATTTTTATCCATTTGGTATTTTTTACTTTGGGAATGATGGGAGTTTTGGGTGCAGTGAAAGCCCAATGCTTTTTATATTTCGCCCCCTGCTTGATTCACTTTTCAATAATAGCAATCTCTGTTGCAGTTAAAGTGAGGTTGGTTGCAATAGGAGGCATTATATAGGATGTGTCTTTTGATGATATTCTCAAAAAAACTTCAGAATTTTTAGGCTTAAAGGGTACAATACCATGCGCTGTGGCATTACTCTTTAATGCTTTGTAAGCTTCTTCAGGTATATCGAGACGTAAATCTGCATCGCGTTTATTTGCGTCGGGCCCATGGCATGCAAAACATTTATCGGAAAGAATAGGTCTGACATGAAAATTATAGCTGATACTGTCAGGTATAGGTTCTTCACTCATCTGATTTGATGACGGTCTATGGCATGCCTGTATCATATATATACAAGCGAAGATCACGAGCATAGAATAAATAGGTCTTCGATACATATTTACGAGTTGTTAGTACTTGCGTGTGATACGCAATTGGTTTGCTTGTTTATAATTGGTGACTTTTATAAATCACTGGTTTAATCAAATTTAATCAGATGAAACTGGAGAATCTGACTCAATATTACCCCAAACTAATGTTATATGAACATTCTTGTGAGATCGTGTTGCAATAATGCGTTCAAACTTATTTAAAGCCCATCTTTAGGTTTGTAACTTATTTGTTGAAATTTATTTAGGTTAATATTTGCCTGTTTTCTATTAATATAATGAATTAATTACATGCTGTTTAGCGGTATCTTTATTTTTATTAGTTTGTTTAATCAATCAAAACCATCATTTACTTTGTAGAGGCTGTGAAAAATAGTCTTTCAGAAATGAAACTAAACCTGGGGTAAAATAGTATCTGTTGAAGATTAAGAGTAGAAATAGTATCAATACATCAAAAAATATTAAACCAATAAAATGAATAGAAAACTACGAATGGGAATGGTCGGTGGAGGCAAGGATGCTTTCATTGGTGCAATACATCGAATTGCGGCTCATATGGACGGATTAGTGGAGGTCGTTTGCGGAGCTTTAAGTATTAATCCTGAAATAGCTAAGGAGAGCGGAAAAGCGTTATTTCTTCCTGAAAACCGAACTTATCTCAATTTTGAAGAAATGATTGAGAAGGAGCGGCAATTACCTGCTGATGAACGTATGGATTTTGTGACAATCGTGACACCTAATTTTGCGCATTTCGCCCCTGCTATGTTGGCATTGGATAATGGCTTCCATGTCGTTATTGAAAAACCGATAACTTTTAGTCTAGACGAAGCTCTACAGTTGAAAAAGAAGGTAGAAGAAACGGGCTTGCTTCTGATGTTGACACATACTTATTCTGGATACCCTATGGTAAAGCAGGCTAAGCAGATGGTTGAAGATAATGCTTTTGGTAAAATCCGTAAAATATATGTGGAATATCCGCAAGGATGGCTAAGTACGCTCACCGAACGTGAAGGTAATGCAGGTGCCGCTTGGCGAACTGACCCGAAAAAATCAGGGAAAAGTGGAGCTATGGGTGATATCGGTACCCATGCAGCACATTTAGCGGAGTATATTTCTGGTTTGAAAATATCACATCTTTGTGCAGATCTGAATACGATGGTAGAGGGACGAAGATTGGAAGATGATGGAAATGTTTTGTTGAAATTTGACAATGGTGCCGCTGGTGTACTTATGGCCTCGCAGGTCGCTGCAGGTGAAGAAAATGCATTAAAGATTCGTTTATATGGTGAAAAAGGCGGAATTGAATGGGCTCAGATGGAGCCCAACACTTTACTTGTAAAATGGCATACAGAACCCACCCAAACGTATCGGGCAGGAACAAATGGTTTTCTTTCTGATATTGCGAAATTTAATTGCAGAACACCTGCCGGACATCCGGAGGGATATCTTGAAGCGTTCGCAAATTTGTATCGTAGTTTCTCGTTGACTTTATCGGCGCGATTGGATGGTGAGAATCCTTCAGATTTATTAGATTTTCCTTCAGTCGATGAGGGTATCAGAGGAATGGCTTTTATTGATACGGTTATTAAAAGTGGTGATAGTAATGAAAAATGGACTGTTTTTGAAATAAATAATTAGAAAATGCAAACACTTAAAGGACCTGGTATATTTTTAGCCCAATTTTTGGGAGAAAATCCTCCATTTGATAATTTAGAATCCATTTGTCAGTGGGCGCAAAAGATTGGATTTAGAGGCGTGCAGATACCAACTTGGGCAACTTCTTATTTTGACTTACAACTTGCAGCTGAAAGTAAGGATTATGCACAAGAGATAAAAGGTATTGTCAATAGCTATGGACTCGAAGTAACAGAGTTGAGTACACATCTCCAAGGACAATTGGTTGCAGTACATCCGGTATATGATGATCAGTTTGATGGTTTTGCTCCGGAAAAGTATCATAAAAATCCTAAGGCAAGAACAGAATGGGCAGTAGAGCAGGTGAAATATGCCGCTAAGGCTTCTCAGCATATGGGTTTAGATGCCGTTGCGACCTTCAGTGGTGCTTTGTTATGGCATACAGTTTATCCCTGGCCTCAGCGTCCTACGGGATTAGTTGAAACCGGTTTTAATGAATTGGCAAAGCGTTGGCTTCCAATCTTAAATGTTTACGAGGATCACGGGATTGATCTTTGTTATGAAATCCATCCTGGAGAAGATTTACATGATGGGGTAAGTTATGAGCGTTTTCTTGAAAAGGTAAATAACCATGCGAGAGCCTGTTTATTGTATGATCCTTCGCACTTTGTTTTACAAGCAATGGATTACCTTTCTTATATCGATCATTATCATGAGCGTATTAAGATGTTTCATGTCAAAGATGCCGAGTTTAATCCAACAGGTAAGCAAGGTGTATACGGCGGATATTCCAATTGGATAGACCGCGCAGGCCGTTTTCGTTCGCTTGGTGATGGACAGGTAGACTTTAAATCGATATTCAGTAAACTAGCAGCTTATGATTACAAAGGATGGGCTGTGATGGAGTGGGAGTGTGCACTGAAACATCCTGAAGATGGTGCAATAGAAGGTGCTAAATTTATTGCCGATCACATCATTCATGTTACAGATAAGGCTTTTGACGATTTTGCTTCAACAGGGAGTGATGAAGCTTACAATAGAAAATTGATTGGATTGGTTTAGTATATTTTCATATATAAATCTTTAATAAGGGGGGGCTATTATTTTTAATAGACACCCCTTATTCGTATTCCTTAAATTGTTTTTACGTGTCGATGTGTAATATTATCGTCGCATTTTTGGAATGATAGTCAAATGATCATTAAATTAGAAGATCGATGCCAATTGGATTAATTCATGAGAAAAACGCAAATAAAGAATTTTTATGATTACTATCAGCCTGATCGTTGTGAACCGTTAATTCATGCTTCGGAGAACGGGGCTGTGCAGATGAAAGGTCTTAGTCGATTTGATTATCCAGGACAGGAATTACCGGATGCTATTTTGCCGGGAATTTATAGTATGGGTTATTGGGATGCTAAAACTGATCAGAACTGGGGGTTGGACTGGCACCGGAATGAAGGAATAGAATTTTCGTTTATGGAGTCTGGTAGTTTATATTTTTCTACTGAAAGTGAGACTGTTCATCTTCACCCCGGTAGCTTAACCATAACTAAACCGTGGCAATTACATAAGGTCGGTAATCCGATCGTAACGATAGGTAAGCAATACTGGATTATTATTGATGTTGGTGTGAGGCAACCTCATCAGGAATGGAAGTGGCCTGACTGGATCATTCTTTCAAAAGAAGATTTAGAATATCTGACAAAGATCTTACGTGAGAATGATGTTAGGGTTTGGCAATCGGATAAGAAAATACAAGAATGTTTTATTGAGATAGGGAAGTGCCTGGATCATGCGGAAATAGAAATTCCGCAGTCTAGGCTTAATATCTTAATCAACAGCTTACTGCTGGAAATATTAAGTCTTTTTAAAAAGGGTGATATTGAGTTTGACCAATCGTTAACACATAATCTAAGAACTGTTGAAATCTTTTTAAACCATTTGCGTACCGATTTTGAAAAATCATGGACACTTGAAGATATGGCAGAACACTGTGGACTTGGAAAAACGAGTCTTTCTAAATATTGTAAGCATTTAACAAATATGACTCCTGTCAATTATTTAATTAATATCAGATTGGAAACTGCGGCAAAAATGCTGATTGATCAGGAGGAAGAACACGTAACCAACCTTGGTTATTCTTGTGGTTTTACTAGTTCTCAATATTTTGCTACTGCCTTTAAAAAAAGATATAAATGCAGCCCGAGCGAATACCGCAGCAGATTTAGAAATGGATATGTGGGAAAGACTGCTTAAATTCTGATTTCTTTTTGTGAAAGCGAAATGGTGGTTTTGAAGAATGGAAATATGTTCATTATTCAACAACGGTATATATTAAACATGTTGCATGTTTTTTAGTGCTATTTTTAGCATTGTCAATACATTTTTTTTATTCTTTAGTTTAGTGACGTGATAAGTCGATAGAAATTATAAAGAGGAATAATGTGCAACATGTGATTGTAAATAGGGAATTTAATCACCAACTAAACCACCAATAAGATCAATTAATATGAAAGTACTTCCATTTACTTTGCTTATACCTGATGGTAAGAGTATGCTATCGGAAAGAGTTGAATTGCCACATTTCTATCAGCATATGCATCATCATAATGAATACGAAATTATTTGGGTAGAACAAGGTGAAGGAACTTTACTGGTTGGAAATAATATGCATAGTTTTCGTTCAGGAGATATTTTTCTAATTGGAGCAAATGTCCCTCATGTATTTAAATCCAATCCGGAATATTTCACAATGAAAGATCGGTTAAAAGTGAAAGCATGTTCATTATATTTTAACCTTTCGGGTATATTATCGGGTTTATTCCAATTGCCAGAGATGCATGTGTTACGTTCTTTCTTAAATCAGAATAAACAAGGCTTTCAGATACCGGGCAGGTATACGGTCGAAATTGCAAATCTAATGCTACAACTTCACAATGCTAGCGGTGTGGATGTGCTGTTACAGTTACTAAGCTTATTGAACCAATTGAAAGAAATGTCACCTCATTTGTTACCATTAAGTACCGATGTGTATTCGTCTGATCTTAATGCGAATGAAGGAGTTCGGTTTGATGCTATTATCAATTATATCATGCAAAATTTTAATAGTCAGATTACTTTAGAGGATGTTGCAAATGAGGCACATATGACACCTCAGGCTTTCTGCCGTTATTTTAAAAAACATACCGGAAATACTTTTGTTACCTTTCTTAATGAGATCAGAATTAATGATGCCTGCAAAAGCTTATTGACAGGAAAACATAAGGACCGTATATCTGGCGTTGCATATCAAGTGGGATTTAATAGCTTGACAAATTTTAACCGGGCTTTTAAAAGTGTGGTTGGGCAATCACCAAAAGCTTATATAAATGCCTATCATCATGTTAGCAAAGGAAGTTCTCTGGCAACTGTGTAATTTTTTCTTTAGATTTGGATGGCAGTGCAATGATCCATTTTACTTAAATAATGTATAATAGAATATGCTTAGGGCTACGGAAATTAAATTTCCGATCAGATAATAGTCATTATAAGCCGCTTCTTTTTTGATGTTTTCAGGAGTGTCTTCTTTATCCGCGCGTTTAAGTCTTGTTCCTAATTTTAAAGCGCCAAAGAGTGTGAGCACATGTGGAAAACCTTGACATAAACTATAAGTCATAAATAAACGTTCCAAAATACCTTTTACTGTAGATTTAGGATCAAACTTTTTGTTGTTGACCGATTTAGGCGTGAAAAGCAAAATAGAAGACTAAGAAGGACTTCTGAAAAAAGAATGATTATTATTTTATAAACGAAGTGCATGGGGCAGTTTACTTATTGATTTTAAAATTGTTTTAGTTGCTTCATAAGATGAAATATTTAAAGTTTTCTCACGTTTCCAAATCTGAGATCTCGTTTTATTTATTTTTTCAGCAACAATCTTATAATCATTAAATTTAATAAATGCAGAGATTAAATTATAATCTTTCTCGGGATTCCATTTGTCAATGATATTTTCGAAGATAAGAAATGTATTGTTTAGAAGAGAGTCTAAATTAATATCTCCGATCTGTATGTAAAATCTTTGAGAATTGGTCTTCATACTGTTGAGTTTGTATCGTGCATCGCGTAATCCTTCACCTAACATTTCATAGGCGATTCTCTTATTAATGTTGGTTTCAATATCACCGTAAATAAGCACGTAGCGTAATTGAAAATCAAACCCTTGTATGATAATTTCTTCTTCTAGTGCGATAATGATATTTAATGCTGTTTCTAAATCCTTTGTTAGTCCCTGAAATTCATCGCCAAGTGTGATGGTAAGCGGAGATAATAGACTGTTTTCATAATCATGATTGATTTTGCTTACTGTTTCTTTAAAGTTTTGCATCAACAATGCTTGATTTTTTGACCGCTTCCAATCACATCGCTCATCAATATAAAGTGTTTCATGATAAATGATTTTTATTACTTTATGTCAAATATAATGAAACAAAGTGTTTTATTTCATTAAAAATGAAATTATAAAAAACATGGAAGCATTTTTTTAATAGCTCTTGACCATGACTGATTAGTATTTTGAAATGTTTATGAGTTTTCTTTAAGTAGATTTTCTAATACTGTTGTTAGATGTTCTATTTTGATATTACCATTTACAATCCGATTGGTTCTCATATCGACTAGAATATAACGAGGGTATGACACTATGCCGGCTTCAACTTGGAAAGCCGGGTATTGCTTTGAATCTAACCAATAATTGATAAAGTTAAAATTGTGGTTTTGTAAATATGATCTCCAATCCTGCATTTTACTGTCCATCGATATGCTTATAAACTTTAATTCACTTTGATCTGCATATGCTTTTGATATTCTTGAGAATTCGGGATGTTGCTGTCTACAAGGGCCACATGCAGTGTGCCAAAAATCGATAACTAGATAGTTAGAATTACCACTAACTTCTTTTAGACTTTTAACCTTTTTATTTTGAGATGTTAATTTGATTAAAGGAAATAGAGCGTTTTTCTTATCGCTATAGGTTAAAATCATGTTGTCATAGGCATTATAGAGCAAGGTTGCTTTTTTGCTTCCAATAGTAGCAGTATCGATGCGTAAAACCGTGTTTAAAATTTGTTCTCGATTTTTGAATACATGCCCCGAATTTATATAGTAAAACGAGGGATTAGCTATCATGGATAATAACATCTCATAGGAAACCAACGATTGAGGATAATTATTCAAAATAACTAAATATTGCGCTAGTTTGTTATTATCCCATTCTTCTTGACGGCTATTATCAGTTTGTAATAGCGGATCGCCAAATTCCCTATTTATTGCTACGATTTTTTGCATCTCCTCATTTAAAATAGAATTTTTAACATATACAATTTTTGTGTCATTATCGATACTGCAATTTATATTTTTACGATCAATAATTATGGAGATTAAATCTCTATTGGGATTAATGTCCCCATTGCTAAAAGCGATATTTAATGCATTAAATCTTTATAAATCGAATCAGAAACTATAAAAGTTTCCGAGCCCGAAATATCTTTCGTTATTTCTTTTTCTAATTTAAAGCTAAAACGCTCATTTACGATTTGCTGCTGATCTAATTTGCTACTTTCATATAAACGATAAATATATTTTGGAATAGGATTTTTTCCATAAACATTTCCATAAATGGTCACTTCTTGTGCTTGCGCAGTTACCTGACAAAAAATAATAAACAAGATAATTTTGACTACTTGTGTCATATATTAATAGGATTTTATATTGGTTTATAATGATATATTTCTTATCACTAAATGAATATAAAGATTAAATTTCACTATATCTCATTAATGGGGAAATTTAGTTGTATAATGTATTGATTATTAAAGATGACGAGAGATCTAAATGAATGAAATTTTTAAATAAAGCATTTTTAATAAGAATGCGAATCAATCATCTCTATTAAAATAAATTGTTACTTGCGTTAATCCTTTTATATTTATGTCTGTCGAATATGGACACCATCAATCCTTTTTTATGTTAAAGAAATCTTATTTAATTGCTGTTTTTTTGTTTTGCTTTTGCCTTGTTCACGGTCAAAATCGAAGTAGTCGAGGAGGAAATGTAACTGTATTTTCGGATCAGGAAGCATTCTACTTATACATCAATGGAATTCAGTATAACGAACGGCCCACGAAACAAATCAGAGTGGAGCGCATGAAAGACCATAGCTACGATATTCAGGTTGATTTTGTCGGAAGAGAAAAATCGACACTTTTAAAAAGGGGTATTTCAATGGTTAATGAAGAAGGTTCTTTTTTGGATTTGACTTATTTGGCTAATGCTTCCAGAAGTAACAGAACTCGTAGTTTGACTTTGTATGCTTTATTTCCTGCAGAAGAGGATATGCCTGACTCGCGTACAGCAAATGTATTTATTTACGGTCGCCCTAAGCAAATGATTGAGGGAGAGTTTGATCCAGGATCTGGTGGTGATGATTATTATGGAGAACAAATGACGAATGCAGAGTTTAATGCTTTTTTGAAAACGATAGATCAAGCTGGATTCGATAATGACAAATTGAAAATAGCTGGTATGACTGCTCCTCAGGTTGCATTTTCGGTGAATCAAATCAGAGAGGTACTTAAGAAGTTTTCTTGGGATGAGGGTAAGATTGCTTTTGCAAAAATGGCCTATTCTAATTGCCCGGAAAAAAGAAACTATATGACCTTAACTGATCAACTTGCTTTTGGAGATAGTAAAAATAAATTGATGGATTTTATAAAAAATCAACCTGTCGATCGTGATTATCTGGAGAGAATGACTGAGGTTGAGCTGAATGATCTGATTAAAGCAATGAGACAGAATGGATTTGATGACGACAAACTTAAAGTACTCGGAACTGTAAGTGGAAAGGTCGCTTTTCCTGTTGCTTCGATTAAAAGAATTCTCAAAGAACTAAGTTGGGATCAGGGAAAGCTATCTGCAGCACAAAAGCTGTATCCGAATTGTATAGATAAACGTAATTATGCAACCTTGTTAGAAGAGTTACTTTCTTGGATTACAAAGATAAATTCACAGCATTTGTGAGAAATCAAAAATAAGTAAAGCTCTAATCAAATAAGGATCGCTAAATATAGCGATCCTTATTTTTGAGACTTAAGGATGCTCAGTCACAGAGATCGATTCAAAAGGCAATTTACTTTCAAGCCATTGTAAGATTTCGATATATACCTTTTCTTTGATCGATTCATTGAGAAGTTCATGACGCATCATGGGATGCAGGTGGTATTTTACATCCTGATTACCATGGTCCATAAGGTCTTCAGCGGTCTTAATAACACCTTTTCCAAAATTACCTATAGGATCTTCTTTACCGCTTTCTAATAGAAATGGAAGTTGATTTGGAATGCCATCCGTCCAGTTTGGACCGGAACCACGATTGGCAACATATGCAGTCGCATAAAAAGCGTTGTTGGAAAATGGAATTCCACATAGTGTATCAGCTAAAAAATGGTCACGGTTTTCTTTTGCTAAACTCAACCAGTTGCTATTTTTTGGTTAGGTTCATTTTTAAATTTTTTATTATTAAATGCACCAAATGAATAGTTAATAAAACTTGATCTGGTTTTAGGAAACATTTTGTTCAATAAAGCGAGTAGTCTTTCTCCTACAACAGCGGATTTATCCATTGTACCTGTACCGATGAGTACGGCTCCATGGAATAGATCACCAATTTCTTGTAAAACACAACGGGTAATAAAAGAACCCATAGAATGTCCTATAATAAAATGTGGTAGATCGGGATACTGTTTTGCAATTAATTTTGCCATCTCAATACCATCGTCTACTAATCTAACTCCCGGGTTTTCGCGTTGTATAAATCCTAATGCATCTTTATTTTTAACGGAGCGACCATGTCCCAGATGATCATAGGTCATTACTAAAAAGCCGTTTGTTGCGAGAAATCTTGCAAAATCATCATAACGTCCACTATGTTCCTGCATGCCGTGCAATATGAGTATTGTTGCTTTGGCTTTTTTTTCCGTGGGGAAGTAAAGAGTTTTAAAGATGTCATGTGTACCGCCTATGGTATCTGTAATCTCATGAAAACTAGATTCAAGATGTATCATGTTTAATAAATCAATTGGGGTAAATCCTAAAAATATCTATTTAAAATGCTTGATGCTTGATCTTTAATCCAAAATTATGGCCTATTGATTCACAAACAATAAACAGATGTAAGATAAGTCTTTTTTACCTAATTCTAGAAATTGTCTTTTATAGATGATTGAGAATGCTTGTGAAATTATGATTTATTGATAAGACGTTTCTTACGCTGAGATAACATGTATTTTTTATTCAAAAGTTCTTTTCGTAAAATATGGTCATTTATGCGAGACTTGCTTTTAGCTTGGCGAGTAGATCGCTGGCCTTCGTATTGTCTATACTAATTTTTCTGATTGTTGCTCTTTTTCCTTTATCTTTTTGTTTGATTATTTTTAGCAGATCTTCAGTATATTCATTCTTGTATTTACTGATGTCAAATGGTTTGCTATGTTGTTTTATGAGTTGAAGAGCCATATCCATTTCATTCTTCTGAATTTTGATTGTAGTGGGTAACTTTAACTCAGAAATAGCCCTAATCTCTTGCTCATATCGGATCTTATTAAGCAATAATGTGCCCTTGTAGGGTCTGACTATGGCAAGGTGTTCAACATTGCGCATGACGAATGATCCAAGTCCAGCAGTTTTACTCTTTTCAAGTGCTTTTGTGAGTAATTGATACGCTTTTTCGCCACCTTTTTGAGGTTCAAGATAATAAGGAGTGTCAAAATAGATGCTATCAACTTCGTTGAGTTGTACAAAAGCATGTAAGCCAATAATCTTTGTTTTTTCTGGACTCGCTTCTTCAAAGTCAGCATCTTCTAAGATGACATAATGATCTTTAAGAAAATATCCTTTCACAATGTTTTCCCAAACAACTTCTTTTCCGGTTTTTTCGTTTACTCTTTTAAATTTAATATTAGCTTGGTCTTTACGATCGAGCATATCCAGATCTAGACTGCTACTTTCCGTAGCACTGTATAATTTTACTGGAATATTAACGAGCCCAAATCCTATAGCTCCCGTCCAAATAGCGCGCATAGTGAATGAATTTTACTGTTTACAACTAGGAATTAAATTCTTTAAAAGTTTATCTCCAGTTTATAGGGAGCAAGTCTGTTTTAGCCTCCTTAATACTTGATCGATGTATTCCGGAAATTGCGTTAAGGCTTCTCTTAGGTGTCGTTCGCCTTCTATAAATCCTTCTCTTCGTGCAATTTCTAGCGCCGAAAGGTATACTTTTTCAAGATAACCCTCTGGCATTTGTACAGAATCTAAGTCAGTGTTGCTCATAGCTTTAAAATTAAATATTGATGTTTTTCGTTGTTGACTGATTTGGAATAGCTTTAAATAAATGATAACTGCTATCCTTTAAATATATAACATATTGATCTGTAAATGGTTTTAATTTAACATGTTATTTTTAAATTGTTTTACGGATTATTTTGATGTAAA
>NZ_ASZT02000121.1:0-16614 GCF_001006065.1 Sphingobacterium sp. IITKGP-BTPF85 | reverse complement strand
AAAAGTTGATCCTGTTGGATTTTTGGACTGTATGGTGTGTTCCGTGCATAAATAAATTAAAAGAGTTGTCTACTCAATTAAATTTGTTAAATGAGGATGCTATTGTGGTTCCTGTAACCAAAAATAATGCAAGTTCGGCTCAACATATATTGAAGCAAAATGATGTGGATTTGTTCACTATTTATGCCGATAGCATGCTAATCCGATATTTTCCTCATGTGAGTGTCCCTCATCAGATATGGATTAAAGATGGGATAGTGACTTATATAACGGATGGAAATCTTACCACAGTTGCTAACATCAATGATTTTGTAATGAACAAACCCGTTCAATTGTTGCAAAAAGAATCAGAGATAGACCATTCAGACCTTAATAAATTAACAATATCGGATACGAGTCAAATGATTGCAGATAATACTATTTTTAGTAGCTCATTTACAAAAGCCTTGCCTTATAACATATTTGCAGTATCTGAAAAAAACAATCATTGACATTGTTCAATCATTCTATTATCGGATTGCTACTTTATGCAAACCGTGATAATATACCGTTTAGTGGTATGAAAAATCGGATTATATGGCGTATTTCAGATTCGCTTAGGCAAAGGATGGAATTGCCCTTGGAGCTCATTAATACGAAGGATTATAAGACAGAAAGCAATCTTAGGCAATGGAAAAAATCTAATTTATATTGCTATTATCTTACTCATATAAATGAATTGGGGGAAAAACAAAAGATGGATTTATACAAACAGGATCTCTCTCGTTTTCTTTCCTTAAGATTTAATGTTAAGGCTTATGTCGTTGATAAAAGAGTAGAATCATTCTGTCTTTATGTAAAAGATAAAACCGTTTTTGAAAAATTCCAAATGCAGAATGGTGCTCCCAAAACATCTTCCGATGTAAATTCATATACTTTGGTCAATAGACCATTAAGAAACCTAATTGCCTATTTGCGCACCAACAATTTTAGAAATAGTCTTCCAATTGCTGACATGACAGATTATGCTGGTAATGTAAGTCTCAAGCTGGAAGCAGATCCTAAGGATTTGCATGCTGTTGATAAGGCGCTTTATCAATTTGGGTTGGGTATAAAAAGGGGTATGTCAACCTTACCTATGTTGATCGTAGAAAGGAGTGGTAGCGATGAATAAATTTAAATATTTTATTATTATTGGATTAGTATACCTTTTTAATACAGTTTTTGCGCAATCTAGGTATACTGGAACTGTAGTTGATGACATTACAAAAGTCGGAATAAAAGGTGCTACAATCAAAAACTTAAGATCTGAAGTGTTGGCAATATCTGGCGCTGACGGAAAATTTCAGATCATTTCAGACATACAGGATTCAATCTGGATATCGTCTGTTGGATACAGGGCTAAAAAAGTGGCGATCAATAAAACTAATCTCCAAGTAACTTTGATACCTCATTCTGTTTTGATGGATGAAGTAGAGATCAGTACGGGGTATTATTCATTGCCAAAAGAACGGGCTACTGGAAGCTTTGATTTTATTGACAATACACTAATACAGCGGAGTACCTCTTCTTCTATTTTGGATAGGCTTGAGGATATTACACCCTCGCTGCAATTTGACAAAAGAAGGGTGGGACAAATTACTGGTGATAATGAACGCGTAGCTATGCGATTAAGAGGGGCTAATACTATTTATGCTGACGGTTCACCTTTGATTGTCTTGGATAATTTTCCTTATGATGGTGATATAACGGGTCTAAATCCTAACGATATTGAGTCAATTACCGTACTTAAAGATGCAGCTGCAACTTCCATATGGGGTGCGCGTGCTTCAAATGGGGTAATTGTCTTGACTTCCAAGAAAGGAAAGAAAGATCATCCACTCTCAGTATCCTTAAATGCATTAAATTCATTCTCTTCCAAACCAAACTTAAAGTATGGAGATGACTTTATTCCAACAAAAGATTACATCGACCTTGAGAAGGAATATTTTAATCGGGGTATCTATGATGCGAAGTATAATGATGTCGCAAAATCTCCACTATCACCCGTTGTTATGATGTTATTTAAACACAGGAACATGGAGTTGAGCAACTCAGAATTAAATAATATGTTGCTGCAGTTATCTCAAATTGATATTCGTGACCAAGCTTCACGTTATTTATATCGACCTGCTTTTTCACAACAGTATAATTTGAATATGCAAGGTGGTTCTCAGCAATTGAGCTATTTCTTTTCTGGCGGATGGGATGGAAAGCGAATGACTGATATGGGTAATCATCAACAAAGGAGTACATTTTCTTCTTCGCTCAGCTATAGTCCGATTAAAAACTTAAATGTAGATTTTTCATATGGTTTTATAGCCGAGAATAGTCTGTCCAATGCAGTTGATTTTAGAAGCTTTTCTTATCTATATCCCTACATGTCACTTCAAGAAGATGATGGAAACCATGCATCTATTGTAAAAGACTATAATCTTGACTACGTAAAAAATGCATCTTCGGAAGGTTTATTGGATTGGTCTTATCGACCATTGGATGAACTTATTTTGCAGGATAAGCACTCGGATAGAGATGAAAATCGTTGGACTTTTGGGGTCAACTATAATCTATTGAAAGGAGTACGGTTCTCATTTAATCTACAATCTTTGAAAGCTATAACTAATAATCGGAATCTTAATTCAAAAGATGGTTACTATGTCAGGAACTTGGTCAATCGTTATACCCAGTCTGATGGTTTTCGAGCCTTCCCATATGGTGATATATTAAATCAAGGTAAACAAAATCTGCTTTCCAGATCTGGAAGACTGCAACTGGATGTCGATCAGCAATTTGGGGCAAATCGTGTTGTTTTACTTATGGGAACAGAACAACGGGAAGTTAAAAGTAAACTGGACGACTATACTCTTTATGGTTATGATGACGAATTACTTACTTCTCAAATGATTTTGGATTACACAAAAGTTTATCCACTGCGTCCGCAATCATCTGGTCGTATTCCTTTTCCGTCTAGTGCATTGAGAGAGAACATTGACCGTTACTTGTCTTATTATGCCAATTTTGGTTATGATTGGAGATCCAGATACATGATTTCTGGTAGTATCCGATGGGATGCCTCTAATTTGTTTGGTGTGAATACGAATCAAAAGGTGTTCCGCTATGGTCAACAGGTGTTGCATGGAATATGATGGAAGAATCATTTTTTAAAAATGATCTTGTGCAAATGTTGAAATGGAGAGTTACCTATGGAAAGAATGGTAACATTGACCGAAGTATGACTGCTTTTCCAACCGTTTCTTACAGTGTAAATTCGACGACTAATCTACAGCAGGCTTTAATTACGTCTCCAGGAAATCAAAATTTGCGTTGGGAGAAGGTCACTACTTTTAATTTAGGTGCTGATTTTAGATTGTTAAAAGGGAAGCTTAACGGCTCCTTTGATTATTATCGGAAGAAGTCAGACGACCTTATTGGAATAGACTTGATTGATCCGACGGTGTACTACGGAGGTACGCAAGCAAAGCTTAAGCGTAATTATGCGAAGATGGAAACAAAGGGATTCGATTTAACCCTGGGATTGAATGGAATAGGGAATAAGGTGAAATGGTCCAATGAATTCTGGATATCACGCACGAGTAATATGGTAACAGACTACTATGGTGATAATACGGTTTCAGTCTCAGGATATACTAGAGGTATGGATAATCGTCCTATAAAAAATAACTCCATTGATGAAATGTATAGTTTGCCTTGGTATGGTCTAGATCCACAGACTGGTAATCCTTTGGTAGAAAATGATGGAGTATTAAACACGGAGTATACCAAGTATATTAATGGACTCGCATTAGATAAACTCGTTGATCACGGAAGCAGTATTCCGATTTATAGTGGAGCGTTTAGAAATAATCTTCAATGGAAATATCTGTCTATTAGTTTTAATATCGCATTCAAATTTGGGTATTATTTTAGAAGAAATTCAGTGGAATATAGTCTTTTGCTAACTAATGGAAAAGGGATGCATGCTGATTATTTGGATCGGTGGAAGCAACCAGGAGATGAATTGAAAACGAATGTGCCATCTAATCCCTTTGCAAATGTAGCAAATAGAGATATGGTGTACACTCGTTCTGAAATATTGGTGGAGAAAGGAGACCATATTCGACTTCGCGATATCCGACTAGATTATGCAATGTCTCAGTTTTTGAGAAGTAGATCTAAAATCTCAAATTTATCTGTTTATTGCTATTTAAACAATATAGGTATTCTTTGGAGGAAAAATAGAAAGGGTTTGGATCCTGATTTTCCATCAGCATCATATTATTTATCTCCTCGTATGCTTTCGATTGGATTAAAAATGAATTATTAAACTTTAAAACTGCTATAATGAAAATTAAAAAGATAATATTCATTCTCTTAACTTTTCTTTTTACAGTTATTCTTCAGGGATGTAAAAAAGAATGGTTGGAGATTCGTTCTTCAAAAGGATTGGTAATTCCAAGTACCTTGTCAGATGCCGAAGCTATTTTGAATAGGACAACAATCATGAATGAAGGGAGAACAAGCCCACTTGGCGATATTGCTGCAGGAGATTTTATAGTACCTTCATCATATTGGCGAAGTCTTGTTCCATGGCAGGCAAATGCTTATTTGTGGAAAGAAGAATTGTTTGTTGACAATATTGGTTTGGAAAACTGGGGGAATTTTTATCAACAAATTTACTATGCAAATTTGGTTTTAGAAATTTTAAATAAAATTGATAAAATTGACGATCAAAAAAATATAACAATGTAAAAGGTAGAGCTTTGTTTTTTAGATCATGGGCTTATTACCAGTTGGCACAGATTTATTGCCTTCCTTATAGCGAACAAAATATAGGTAAACCGGGATTGCCGCTAAGAGATGGTACTGATTTAGATGTTAAATTAATTCGATCTACTATTGGACAGACTTATTTACAAATGAGAAATGATGTGTCGGAGTCTATTCAGCTGCTTGATGAAACATCTATTAATATGTACCAACCTAATAGGAGAGCAGCACTCATGTTATTATCTCGTGTTAATTTAATAATGGCGGATTATAAAAGTGCTTTGCATAATAGTGATGAAGCTATAAAGTTAAATGGTGAGCTTTTAAATTATAATAATTTGGATCTTACTAAAGCCTATCCATTTCCAGATGGCAATGTTGAGGTTGTTTTTTATACTTCTATAAGTTATGCGCAGGTCATGTCGGCAGTACGTATTGATATTAGTCCGGAATTACTCAAAGAATACAGCGATAATGATCTTCGCAAAAAAGGTTTTTTTGTATTGAAAAATGGTCTTACTAATTTTAAAGGTTCATATACTGGTCCGAATGGTTATTTTGGAGGTCTTGCAACAGATGAATTATACTTAATTAGATCGGAATGTTATTTGCGGAGTGGCGATCTTGATAAGAGTAGAGCAGATCTGAATTTTTTGCTGTCTAATAGATATAAAGATTTTCAGCCTATAACAGATCTTTCAAGTGATGAATTATTGAGCCGTATTTTATTGGAGCGACGTAAAGAACTGTTATTACGTGGAGTTGCGTGGACTGATTTGAAAAGATTGAATCTTCATAAAAATACAGAACGAACAGTTACTAAGATTGTAGAAGGAGAGACATATTCTTTAGAACCAAATAGTTTACGATACGCTATGCCGTTCCCGCAAGTGGTAGTTGATCTAGGTAGCTATGCACAATAATGATATATAAAAAGATACCTCCCGCAAAATATGTATTAGCGGGAGGTATTTAATTATATTCGTTAGAGTTTAGTTTTCTTCACGAAATTTGGCTGAAGAGAAAGGAACTGATCCTCCCTCTAACTGCGTATCATCGATATGATTTGCAGGTGGGGTTCCGTTTGGATTTGATTCTAACTGTATTTCACAAACAATTGGAAGTTGTTGGTCGCTACATCCACTAGTAGGGGACGAATTACCTGTACTGGAGATATTTCCAGTAGCATCCACTGGATACCACATCAGACCAGCTGAATTGTAGTTTTCCACCAAATTAAAAGAACTAAAACCGATTATTGCAACTGCAGCTACCATAGCCATTGCATTTTTTTGATGAAATTAATGATATTCATCTTATGTTCCCATTTTTATAATAGCAAAAAACGTCCTCCAAAAAACTTTATTTTATTGTCATTGATCAGTAATATGCTTTAGCGAGGTGTACCGATCTGTCTGTTCCTCGGGATCTCTTTTTACGGGGTGTACCATCACGTATCATAATTTAAATTTGTACCGGCCTACCCGGGAATAATGCGAATTTTTTGGAAATATTTTTCTTAACCTACAAAATTCAGTACGAAAGAAGATGATAAGTAGAACGAAAAACTTCTTATAGGAGATTGGTTGAACTGTGCACTTATCAGGGTTATTATCTATGGGGTTGGTTGGTCCAGTCAAGTACCATCCCAATATAGATAGGCTGAAAAGAATAATATTCACAATAAGATGCCAATGCCACGAAAGTTCATTAAAGACAGAAGCACATCCACATGGTAGTTTTGAGTACAATCCCATCACCCCAAGGCTCATATAGATGCTGAAGATGAGTAACAAAATTGCTGAAAGAAGGTAAGCCCAGCGACGGTACTGTCCAATAAATAATAATCCGATAATGAGTTCTCCAATAGGAAGACTCCAATACAGGAAATCTGCCAACAAAGATGGAAATGGCTGTTTAAGTAACGCACTGTGAAAAGCTTCCAAGTTCCATAGCTTATCTGTAGCTACAAATAGCCAAAATATGATCATAAAGATATGGATGCTATTGCTGGTGATATGTCTTATATTCTTTTTCATGATTGACAGGTTTACTATTTATTTTCTTCGCTTTGCTATTTATTTAAATTGCTAAGGCTAAGGTCGGGACTAAGATTGAGGATGAGTTGACGATTTTGGTTCTTAGAACCTTACGATTTTAGCCTTTTGTATTGCTGTGGTTGCTTCCGAATGGGGGCGATGTAGAAAGGTATAAAGAAAGGAAGCAGTCTTTGGTGAAACTGCTTCTCTTATTTTTTTATGGAATGTATCTGTGTATAATTATTTACCTTGTGTTTTGAAATATTCTGTGGGACTCATCCCAGTATGACGGTAAAAGAAATGATTGAACGTCTCACGATGTTTAAAATTGCAGGTGTCAGATACATTTGAAGAGGGATTGCCAGCTAAAATTAAATCTGTTGCCTGTTTTAAAATTACTTCGTTCTTGTATTGCTGCATGGTTTTGTTGAAATATTTGAAGTGTATCTTATTCAAGTTTCTAAAGTTAGCGCCAAAGTCTTCAGCAAGTTTTGTTAAAGTAAAGGAATGTCCTTCGAGTTCACAATAGGTTCTGATACTGTCATGCAATGCAAGTGCAGTTTTTTCATGACCATCAACACGTTCATATTCATTAAAAATTTTTTCAGAGGAGAGCCTAATCAATTCTTTGACAGCGGTAAAAATATGTTCTTCATTTTCTAGTTTTCCTTTTTTTAGATTATTGACTAAATGTTTGATATGTGCGCGTGTACGTGTACCGACTTCAAAATCTATACTGACACAGGAATATATACTTTGACTACGATGAGCTTCAATGAGAGGATGTAAAAAATGGAAAGGTCGTTCATTGCCATCACGAAAGATTTTACAACGAAAATAGAGATTAGATAAATGGCTCTGGCCTTTTGGTATATGCAATTCATACAATCCTGCTGGTAAGTAAATATAGCGACCTCTTAAGGGATTGATCGTATAGCTTTTATTTCCCTGCAGATCTTTAATCAGGATTGATCCAGTTGATTTTAATAGATGGATTAAGTGGATGTCTGATTTTATGATCTTAAAGGGGATAATACATTTATCTGTAGACTTGACGTCCAATAGATTGATAAATGCTAATAGGCCATCAAATTCTTGTAGGATTGCTTCGGATTGTGCCCGTTTATAATGCCGGTTATTTCCATTTTTCATAACCATAAGTGATTTCATTGTGAGATGATGAACCTCAACGGCAGTGCCAAGTGTAGCATCGAGCTGGAGTTGTAGTGATTTTAACATAATTATGAGTTTTAAAATTGTTAATTTTTGATATTTATAAATGTTCACCTAAAGTTCATAAAAAGGAAATCCAAATAATTGGGTTTTTGAGCCCTTTTATTTGGGTTTTTGAGCCCAATTATTTGTGTTTTACTATTCATTTTTTCTAAAACAGGGTGCCACTGTCCTTCACTCCCCGTTGTGACGAGGGGACTTGTTTAAGTGTCAACTTCGGCTTATCGTACACTTCAAAACAAAGATAAATCGGATAATTGCGTAGCGTAGGGGCAATGAATAGGGTATTCTACACCGGATAGACGGCTTAAATGGTGTTTAAAAGGAGGTGAGGGGTAGTCTATAAGAAATAGGGTATATTCAGCTGATTTTTATAATCAGCTCTACAGAGATCTAGGTCTTGTTTTTAAGGAGAAGTTGATCGGATGATGTAGGGGTAACGGGGGTATACCCCTACTTTTTATAATTATCTGTTTGAATCAGGGTGTCTTTCAACTAATTTATTTATGATCTTCAATTTTTTTGGGAGATACAGGATATTCATGGGAGTTGAAATTATTTAATGAAATAGTCTTGTTAGTGTGATATAGTAGTATTTATAATATGCTCAATAGGAGAGATAGATTCTTATTTCATTGCAGTTTTCGTCGACCGTATGAAGGATTTTCTACAGTAAGATTTCGGATACTCGCTTTTCTTTATACAGCGTAAATGGTGGACGGAAGTGTTTGATTTATTTTGTTATGTAGGAGATTGATTTGATATCTGGTAAAAGGCATCTTGAGCATGCATGTATTTGCGGTATACATCTTCGCAACCTACTAAGAGCTTATGGTGTCTGATGAGAACTTTATCAACTTACTTGTTTTATATTCGAACTGCTGATCAAATAGTCTGCGGAACTTGCTGTAAAACAAACGAAAAGATTTTGATGTAATCTCTGTCATGGTGTCGCTAAGATGAGAGGATTTGGAATCTAACTCTAATTTTGATATTACAAATAGTAGTTATTGTTTGTCTTTAGAACGTTCTTCTTGGTTCAAATGGAGAACCGTAATTCCGGATTATCTATATAGTTTTAATATTAATCGGATCGTAAATGGTTTATTTTTTTGTGTGTTATTATTATTTAAACTTAAAGCTACATACATATTTTGGAAAAGGACTATTTTCTTTTGTAAAATTCTTGTTGCGGTGAGTTTTTTTTAGAATTAAAAAATTATTTCTTTTGAGATAGACTATTCTAAGATGTGAACTGATATTGATTATTTTTCTGAAAGATTTCTGTAGCGCATCTTTTGAATAAATATAACAGTTTATAGGTAGGATACCAATTTTTGCCTAGGTTTTCATTGTATTATGTCGTTAATCATTGTTTAGACAATAATTGACAAGTATTCGTTTTATAAGATTAACTGACAGGTAAAGTTTTTTGTTACATATGAGTTGAAAAATAATTTACTGAATATCAGGCAGTTGCAATATTTTTGAATATTTTTATATGCTAGCATATCATTTTGCTATTTCAAATTTAAAAAATGATATATATTTGTTTTAACATTTTTTTAACAAAGTATACTAACTGATCTTTTAAAAAATAAAACTAACTAAATTAATACTGCTGTAAAATTTTAGTCGTAGCAAATCTGATGGATAAAGAACATAAATCCTTGATTTTATTATAAAAACCTATTAAAAGAGTCTTAATGATATTTAATAAGTTTAATTATTTTACATTTAAAGCAGTCAATTTGTATCTTTTTTTGCAATAATTGGTTAATTGAATTATTATTTTAACTTTGCTTTTAACATTTTTTAACAACTTGTTTTTTTACTAAATTTTAAAAGAGTACAGAAATAATCTAAATTAGTTAAAAACTAATACCTATTGACCAAAGTAATATTTACAAGTATTTAGTGTAGTATTATATTAATAATACATTAAATAAAAAATTGACAATCGATTGCGTTTTTTCGTTATGGAAAAATAACTGAGAATACCAAGTCATATAAAGTTTGAATTTTAAGAATTGTTGCAGCATTTGATTTCTTAAAATTCTATGAAAAGAAACTTACTTAACCAAAGCCTTTTTTAAGGCTTTACATACTTAAATAAACATAAACATATGAAACAAACATTACTCAGTTTTTTGCTTGGGGGTGCTATTCTGACTTCAGTAGCATTTGCTCAAGAAAAAAAATTAGTGGTACGGTTACAGGTGCAGATGGTAAGGGAATACCGGGTGTTACTGTTGTAATTCAAGGCACTAATCTCGCAACTCAAACGGATGGTAGTGGTAACTATTCTATCAATGCGCCGATTGGAAAAATCGTAATTTTCAAATCTATTGGTTTTTCTGATAAAACAATTACAGTATCTACCAGTTCTACTTTGTACAATGTTACTTTAACTAATAACGAATCTGTATTAGATGAAGTTGTTGTGACAGGTGCTGGTTTAACTGCTAGTAGACGCTCTATTGGAGCTGCCCAAACGACCATTAAATCTGATGATCTTCAAAAAGCTAAACCAACTAACATAGTAACAGGTTTGACAGGGAAAGTTGCAGGTTTAACCGTGCAAGGGGTTGGCTCTGGAGTTAATCCAAATTACCGTGTTATGTTACGTGGTATGCGATCTTTGACAGGTAATAATACCGCTTTGATTGTAATTGATAACGTGATATCTCCTTCTTCTATGTTAGGAAATCTAAATCCTGACGATGTTGAAGACGTAACCGTATTAAATGGATCTTCTGCTGTAGACAATACTACAACATTTGAAGATGTTAACTTTTTACCAAAAGTTCAAAAACGTTTTGGTTCTGGGTATTCCGCTCATTCCATTTTTTATGTTCCTTATGAAAACCAACAATATGGACCTGCTTTTGATGGCTCTCTTGTTCAAATTGGTGATCCATTGCAAGATGGTTCTATTCAACAGGGTGCTTATTCCTGGTCTGGAGATAAAGATAAATTCTGGGAAACTGGTGTTACAAATATGACAAATTTATCTGTAGCTTCTAAACATGAAAACAGTTCATTTCGATTTTCTGGTCAATATTTGAATTCCACAGGTACTGTTCCGTTTGATAAATATAATAGAGCTTCAGCACGTGTCAATGGAACTAGAAAATTAAATGATATTTTCAATATTACTTATACTTCATATTACGCACAAAATCGTTACGATCAAACATCAGCAAATGCAAACATCTATGATGCTGTATTACAATCTCCAGGTCATATAGGTTTAACAGGTTATAAAGACTGGGAAAATAATCCATTTGCTAACCCGAATGGTTATTATAATGCTTATTATAATAACCCTTATTTTATAGCCGCAAATAATCGCCAAAATATCCGAAATGATTATTTTATGGGTAATGTGGAACTTAATTTTAAACCTTTGCAGTGGTTAGATTTTATGGGACGTGTAGGTATGACCACTTCAAACCAATCCTACAAATATACTACTGGTAAATTTGCATATACAGATTATGCAGCTGGCTTACACGGTGCTTATAAGGCAACGAATATTTCTGGGAGTGTAGCTGATGCATTTTCTTATTCGACGAGTATTGTCTCAGATTTTAATGCACACGCAACACATACTAACGGCGATTTTAAGTTTGATTACACAGCATTATTCCAATATGTACAGAATCAAAATTCAAATTTAGGAGCTACAGTAAATGGATTAGTTGTTGACGATATTTATAATCAAGGAAATAGTTTAAATCCACCTGCAACTTCTCAGTCACAATTTCTTGCTAGAACTTTCGGATTAGCTGGGAAAATTGATGTAGCCTATAAAAACTATTTGTTCTTAACATTAACCGGGAGAAATGATTGGGTTTCTATATTAGATCCTGATAATCGCTCGTTTTTCTATCCTGGCTCGACACTATCATTTGTAGCTACAGATGCAATAGAAGGATTGAAGGATTTTGAAACTTTAAATTTTTTGAAATTTAGAGGAAGTTTATCTAAAGTAGGGCAAGTGAACGTAGGTAGTACAGCTAATTTTGGGGCTTATGCCACTGTTCCTACTTTCGGACAAGGTTCAGGGTACCCATATAATGGAATTGGTGGGCATACTGTTGGAAATCAAATCGTTCAACCGGGTTTAAAGCCGGAAATGACTAGGTCGATTGAATTTGGTTTTGAATCTGCATGGTGGAACAATAGAATTTCTGCTGACCTGACTTATTTTAATAATAAAACCACAGATAATACTGTTCCCACAGGAATTTCATGGGCATCAGGATATAGTACTTATTTGTTGAATGCTGGTACTACAACAGGTAAAGGTATCGAGTCGAGATTAAGTATTTCACCGATTCGAACCAATGACTGGGATTTAACATTAGGAGGTAACTTTACTTACATCAAAAATGAAGTTGTTGAAATCGCTGAAGGTTTAGATCAATTGGCTTTAGCAACATATACAGGAGGTGCGGGTTCTTATGCTGTTAAAGGACAGCCTTTCCCGGTTATCATGGGAACTGCCTACGATCGTGATCCAGAAGGTCGTATCATTGTAGACAAAATAACAGGATATCCGACAACAGATGGAAGTCTTAAGTTTTAGGAGCGGCATTACCTACTCATACTTTAGGCTTAAATCTTTCCTTATCATATAAAGATCTAACATTCTATACAAGTGCTGAATATCGTACTGGTAACTATATCTTTAATAATGGTGCTGATTTATTTGATTTCTCAGGTTCAGGTATTAACACTGCTGCATATGATCGTGAACGCTTTGTTATTCCGAATTCATCATATTGGGATGAAGCTACCCAAGCTTATGTAGCAAATACAAATGTAACAGTATATGATGGAGGAGCTGATTATTGGACCATGGCTACCGGAAGACGTAATATTGATGAAACATATGTTACATCAGCAGCATTTTGGAAAATTCGTGAGATGTCATTATCATATAATTTACCGAAAACTTTGCTAGCAGGGCAGAATGTAATTAAGAAAGCCAGAGTAAGTGTACAGGGACGTAATTTGTTTTTATGGACACCAGCTACAAACGTATATACAGATCCAGAGTATTCAGATGGAAACGGATCGTCTAATGGTAATGCAATTGGTTTAACAGGTTTGAGTCAAACTCCGCCATCTCGTTACATCGGTTTTTCTGTTAGTTTAACTTTTTAATTTTGTATCTCATGAATAATAAAATAAAATATTTATCTATAGGATTATCAGCGTTATTAGTGTTTTCTTCTTGTGAGAAAGCATTAAATATCAATGAAAATCCAAACTCACCAACGAAATCTACTCCTGAATTGGTGTTGCCTCAAGCCATGGTAGCTACAGCTCTATCTGTTCCTGCCTATAATACATATGGTTCTCGATTGGTCGGTTATTATGCTACCTCTGGAGGTGTTTCAGGCTGGGGTGATATGATCACTTATGATTTTTCAACTGGTTTTATGACTGGATTGTGGAGTACACCTTATAATACGTTAACGGATTTACAGTATGTAATCGATAATGCTGGTGATTCTAAAGTCGTGTATGCTCAGGCTGCTGAAGTATTAAAAGTTTATAACTTTGCAAATCTTGTAGACACTTATAATGATGTTCCATATACAGAAGCTCTAAAAGGAAGTGCGATCCTTACGCCGAAATATGATAAAGCAGCTGATATTTATGTCGATCTAGCTAAGAAGCTAGATGCTGCTATAGCATTTTTTAAAACTGCGACAGCAGATAATGCTTTTACAGGAAGTGATGTTATTTTCAAAGGAAATATGACCTCTTGGGCTAAATTTGCAAATACATTAAAATTACGTTTAATATTAAGAGCTGGTGATAAAGCATCATTTGCAAATAAAACAATAGATGCAATTGGTGTTATTGAGGGTGATGTGATTGTACAACCTACATTTACAAAAATTGCAGGAAAACAAAATCCAATGTGGAATACTTGGGCTTACGGCGCGGATAATGCCGCAGTAGGTACTTGGGGTACACAGTTTATTCCAACACCATATGTTATGGCATTTTATGATGGCTTTAAAATATCTGATTCAGAAAGAGCGTCATTAGTATTTGCTAATGGTACATCGACAAATAAAAATCAATTAGGTAACACGGATAATCCTCCTGCTGGTATTGCGCCTTCGGCTTGGGTGATGCGACCAGTTTCAGGTACGATCAGTGCAACAAATTATAGAGGTTTAGGGGTAATAAAAGGTCCTGGTGCAGGGCAACCTTTAATGTTAGCTGCTGAAGCTCAATTCTTAGCCGCTGAGGGAGTTGTAAAAGGATTAGTATCTGGGTTAAGTGCTGAAACTTATTTTGAAAATGGGATTAAAGCTTCTTACAATTATTTGTATAAAAATGAGGCGGATGCAGCAACAAAAACGGCCGGAGATGCTAATGCTTATTTAACTACATACAAAACAGAAAATTCAACATCTAACTTGGTGAATTTTAATTTAGCTACTACCGAATCACAAAAGTTGGAAGCGATTATAACTCAAAAGTATATTGCTTTGAATTTCTTGTTTGGACATGAAACATGGAATGAATATCGCCGAACTGGTTATCCTTCTATTAGTGGAATCAATAATACAGCTAATTCTAGAACTACTTTTGTTTCTATAGCATCAAGAGCAACATCTCCGGATAAATTACCAACTAGAATTTTATATCCAAATACTGAGTTTAGCTATAATGCAGCTAATGTACCTTCTGTGGATAAGTATTCATCAAAAATATTTTGGGCAAAATAAAATTTAAAAAAACATGAAAAAGATATTAAAATATATTTCTTTAGCATTGGTACTATCCACGATTCTATCATCTTGTTTGAAGGATAAAGAATTAATTGGTCCTGACGCTGATGGTTCAGTTGCTAATATAATCGAATTCGGAGACGTTTCGGTACCAGTATCTGCAGAGACAAGCTCTATTCCTTTATACTCTTTAGCATATGATATTGCGCCAACAGGAGTTCTGAATTTGAAATTGAAATGTGTCGGTGCAAAAAAGCTGAAAGTGACATAAAAGTTGTAATTGCTGTCAATAATTCTCTAATTGAAAAATATAATGAAGAAAATGAGACTGAATATGCAGAACTTTCTCCATCACTTTACAGTTTAAGCTCTACTGAAGTAACTATTAAAAAAGGAGAAAGAGAGGCTTTAATTCCAATTAATTTAAAGCCAGATCAATTTACGTTTGATGAAGATTATGCAATTGGTTTGACAATTAAATCTGTATCTGCTGGGGTAATATCTGGAAATTTTGGAAATATTATTCTTAATTTAGGTGCTAAAAACTTTTTCGATGGTGTATATAAATATACAACATCTGCTACTACATCATTGGTTCCTAACGCAAATAAAACAGTAAAATTGGTTACCGTTGGAAGTAATAAAGGATCTTTGGATCCAGGGCTTTTAGGGACTTATTCCAATGAAGTTGTGTATACAATAGATGTTGCAACAAATCAAATTACAGTTGCTTGTCCTTCCCTCGGAGTTCAAACACCACAAGATGTAAGGAGTGTTTACGACCCAGCAACTAAAACTCTAAAAGTTTACTGGAAACAAGCAGGTGGAGGTAGAACTTTTGAAGAAACATTTGTTTATACTGGTCCTAGATAGAAATAAAATTAAAAATGTTTTAAAAGCCGAAGAATTATACTTCGGCTTTTAAGATAAAGTAATATCTTATTAGAAGCCAATTTTTATGAAAACATTTATGTTTATTTTCAATACCTTAATTGGTATTACTTTTTGTCTTGGGCAAAATAAGGTAGCAGAACCAGTGGTAGGTTCCGAAAATTTTATTAAGGCAGTTAATGAAAGATTTATGTTATTAGATTCTGAAGTCAGTAAAGATATATCGGGTGAAATTATATTGGATCTAAGAGTAAATGAATCCGGTAAAATTGATTCTGCTGATATTGTGAAAGATCTTGATTCTGGAATGGCATTACGTTTGTTAAAAGCAGTGAAGTCTTCTGGAGATTGGAAACCAGCAATAAAGGATGGACTAACAGTTGCTTCCTGGGTTCGCTTACCCTATAAAGTGTTGAATACAAGTGCATCTTCAAAAAGTTTAAACGGAAGTATTGCAGAACCTGTTGATGGTATGGAAGTATTAATCGAAAAATTCTATAAAAATTTTCAATATCCAGATGAGGCGTTAAAAGCTGGTATATCAGGAGAATATGTTTTGAGTTTTATAGTGAAAGAGGATGGTAAGGTTAGCGCAGTAAAATTGAAAAATGATCCTGGATATGGAATTTTAACAAATGCTGTTCGCGCCTTAAATAGAGCAGGAAAATGGAAGCCAGCAAAAGAAAATGGTATTCCAGTTAAATCAACAGTAATTTTACCGTTTACTTTAAAATTGAAAGAGTTTAGAAGGCATATTTAATAAGATCTTTTTAAAATTTTTAATTAAAAGCCGTGATTTTATCACGGCTTTTTTGTTTTATTATCAGTTACTTCCATTAAAGTCTATAGCAATATATACGTTAATGAGAATAGGCTTCCAATTATTGGCATATTTATTTTTT
>NZ_ASZT02000120.1:0-16936 GCF_001006065.1 Sphingobacterium sp. IITKGP-BTPF85 | reverse complement strand
AAAAATGTATTTCAATTGAGTGACACAGAAAAGAAAGAAGGTTTTGAGGTGTTATTTGATGGTACAAACTTAGATAAGTGGACGAAGAATGATGGTTATGTAATCAATGATGAAGGATATTTTAGGGTGGTGCCAGACGCTAAATTCGGCGGTAATCTTTATACAAAAGAAGAGTATGGAGATTTCATCTATCGTTTTGATTTCAAATTGACAGAAGGTGCAAACAATGGTGTGGGGGTAAGAGCTCCTTTAGAGGGTGATGCCGCTTATGCTGGTATGGAAATCCAAGTGTTGGATAACACTGCAGATATCTATAAAGATTTGAAACCTTACCAATACCATGGTTCGGTGTATGGTGTTGTAACGGCAAAAAAGGATTTTTAAAGCCAGTAGGCGAGTGGAATACGGAAGAAATCGTTGTAAAGGGTAACCGTGTTAAAGTTACTTTGAATGGTACAGTGATTCTTGATGCTGATATTGCAGCGGCAAGCAAAAATGGTACTTTGGATGGTAAAGATCATCCCGGTTTAAAACGTACAACGGGTCATCTTGCCTTCTTAGGACATGGTTCGGAAGTATTCTTTAAAAATATCAGAGTAAAAAAATTGAAATAAGGGTTATACCTTTTCATTTTATAAGGTCCTTATTACTTTAAGTAATAAGGACCTTTTTTTAAAATTAAACCAAGAACGATGAGTAGTTTTCGGTAGCTCCATCGTGCCACTCAAGGTATATTTTATGGTTGAAAAAAAATATATTTCAAATGCTATCGCTTAATGTGAAGCAGCTTTTGAAAAGAAATTCATTATAATGACTCCGGCAACAATCAAAACAATACCAATCACTGCTGGAAGATCTAGTGATTGTTTGAAAATAACAACCGAGATAACAGTTGTTAAAACAATACCGATACCACCCCAAGCTGCATAAGCAATACTAAGAGGAATAAATTTAAGCGCCAGGGAAAGAAAATAAAAGCAAGCTATAAAGGCCAGAATAGTGACAATAGATAGAATTAACTTTGAAAACCCATTGGATACTTTTAAAAAACTACTGCCAAGTAATTCAAATGCAATAGCTAAGCCTAAAAATAAATATTTCATTTTTATATGATTAATAATCATATAAAGGAACGGTAGATTGAGATTGTTTTTTTGATATATATCAAATTCAGTTAAATTTCAATACAAACTATCATTATTTTTTTCGGATCCGGCTTAATGTTTCCTGAGTAATACCAAGATAAGAAGCGATATGTCCTAGCGAAATGCGTTGTGCCGCTGCGGTTTCATTCTTCAGCAGCGTATTGTAACGCTCTTCAGCAGATTCAGTCTGTAAAGAAATGGCACGCTCCTCTAATATTTTGCAATATTCTTCCGCTAATTTTCTCCCAATGGTTTCCATTTGATGATATTTTGATAAAGCTCATTCATATCTTCTCTGGAAATATAGTAAATAGAGGAATCTTCTAAAAACTGAATGCTCTCTAAAGAAGGAAGATTGAAGAAAAGAGGAATCACTGAACCTAAGATCATATTTTCGATACCAAACCAAACATTGATCTCCCGATCTTCTTTATTGTAAAATGCGCGCACAATTCCTTTTTCAATAACAAACATATTGGATACAACTTGACCCTGTTTAAGAAAAAAATCACCCTTTTGTTTGGTCATGAATTTAGTTCTCTTAATAAATTCTTCCTCAAGATCAGTATGAATTGGTCCGTATTTTTTTAGCTGTTGGATTAATAAATTCATATTTTCTGTATTACTTCCCTATAATATTAAAACTTGCAAGTGCCGGTTTTACCGCTTGCGTAAGAACGCATTGCAACATAAGGAGTATCTATAAAAGATAATCGTTTACAAAACAAACCATATGTTGTCATGAGGTTTTAAATATACCTATCGAAGTTGGAACTACCAATCTGCAAAGTGAATTTATTGATGTCATGTAAAGCACAAAATTCCGCATGTTTATTTGTGATTCGTAGATATTCTATCTTATTTCCAAAAATCATATACCTGCTAATTGCTAATTTTCATCAACTGATCTTACGATTTGATTCGTGACTCCGTTACATAAATCTTTGGTTTTAGAACAGCATACTGCTCGAACTATAACAATTTTATCGTTGCTGCAACAGAGAGCTTTATCCTGATAAAAAATCTAGATCAGTAACTAGCGTAAATATGTTGATATTTAGTTTAGCTACACGATTCCATATTTCATCTTGTTAGTAGGGAAGCTCTTCGCAGTGAAAGCCTTTATCCTGCAATAGTCCAATGATAGATTGTGGATTTTCCTTTAAAGTATCGATGCGTAAGATGCGATCGCAATCCTGTAGATCGAAATTCCATCTGCCCGGTGTGCAGTGTTCATTTAAACCATATTCTAAAATGAGAATGTCTTTTTCAGTTTCTACTGAGGTTTTAAATACATAAATCATGCAGTTTTTAATTTTAAATTTTTAATACAATCTGTTATAATCCTTTTTTTCCTTTTAGCCAATATCCTTGAGTAGTTATACGGTTTACACCGTTTCTTTTAAGGGCCTTTCGAAAAGCTTGAACGGAAGTGACATTGCCGACTAAAGTGTAGCTGGCATGAAGCCAGTTTTCATGATGAAAAATGGGAAGACCATCGACCCATTCTGCATCGGTAAACGATCCATTTTTGGAAAGATACTACAGTTTTCTAAGCCCAACAGCTCAGGAACTTCTCGATTTGCATCGTCTAGTTCTAGATAGAACTGGAAGGAATGATTGTTTTTTTGAGTGTGGGAAGTAGCGAACAGGCCAATCCGAGCGAAGTTTCATCGCCGAATAGTAACTGATGCTGAAATTTTGGGTTATACACCTTATGTCCCCTCGGGCTACTGATATAGAGATGATCACCAACGCTTAAAGTGTCTGCATAACTGCTTCCGGGACCATTATTGTGGATGTGAAAGATAATGTCCAGGATACCCAGTTGCATATCATGATAGGCAATCGTATAATTTCGGTATTCGATTTCGTTTACACGGATCACACTCGCATAGCCAATCTGGAAATTCATTTTGGCAAGGTCGCTCTGAAAACGCACCTTTTTAAGATGGGGGCTGAGGTAAGTGGTGCCGATCACTTCAGCACGCTGGCCAACGAGACTTTCTAGTATGCCGCCTGCCCATTTGGGTAGTGTTGATATCATGGTATTGCTTTTTTGTTCATGACAAAGAAACAGCTAATTTCTAACGCAAACAATGGAGCAAAGGAAGAGGGTATTGGACTAATCGCGGTTTTTGTTCCGAAAGGATAGTGCAGACATTCCGGTGACTTTGCTGAATAATCTCGAGAAGTAGGGGTAATCCTCAAAACCTAAGGCATCGGCGATTTCTTTTACTGACTTGTCAGAATGATAAAGCAGACGTTTAGCTTCTAAAATGATACGCTGTTGGATATGATAGGACACAGGGTAGCCGGTGACGTCTTTGACACATTCATTCAGATAGGGGGTAGAGATATTGAGACGCATAGCATATGCGGCGGGTCTTTTTATAGCGAGAAGTCACGTTGCAGGGTAGCCTTAAATGTTTTTGTGATAATCTCAGATCGTGAAAGTTTGTCGACAGGTATAGCGCCCTCGAGGTACATCGAAGTCAAGAGCCCAATCAATGTATTGCAGCTGTCTTTTAGCAAGGATTGATGTAACTGCTTTTGTTTACGGTCGGATAATGTAATGCATAAAGAAACGCTAGTTTCCAAAATAGAAAATATTTCCTCAGAAAGTCGAAGCGGTTTTAATGGTGTCATTTCTTCCAGCAATTGCAGATATTCTGGATTTATATGTTCACTATTAATCCCCAAAAAACTGCCACCTACTTTTTTCATCGCCACAATGCGATGTACTTGATGTGGGTGAATATAGAGGATGGAGTAGGGGGTTATCGTATATTGCTGAAAATCAATTTCGATTTCGGTGGTGCCATTTTCCAACAAAAAGAAGGAGTGATAGTCATCCCGATGTGATCGTCTTGCATCATCCAGATTCATGAGGTCCTGCTCATCGAAAGATGCTTTGGCTATAATAATTCCCGAACTGAAAGCATCAGTCATTGTTTTAATAGGAATGGAACTGTTTTTCTTACGCATAATGCTAACGACTATATCTTAAAAGCTGAGCACAGCACACGCTGTTTGGTATAAAAATTTATAAAAAATAGAAACACACAATTGAAATAACGGTATTTTATTCGACAATTGTTCTAAAAGTGAGATTAATCCTTGGAGAGTGAATCTTTTTAGTAGGTGGCAGTCGATGTAGCCAATGGGATTGCGTCTCATCTTTCATGACCAATAAGCTGCCATGTTCTAAGATCAATCCTACATTTTCTTTCGTTTGTTTATGCTTAAAAGCAAATTTACGGACAGCCCCAAAACTCAATGATCCGATAGCACCATTTTGCTTTAAATCTTTTTCGCCATCACTGTGCCATGCCATACCCTCATCCCCGTTATGGTAGAGATTTAATAAGCAAGAATTGAACGTTTCTCCCGTTGTTCTTTCAACTATTTCTTTTAATTCCAATAATTCTATTGACCATGGAAGAGCATGCTTGGTTGTATTGGAATAGGTATACTCAAAAGGTTTCTCACCGTACCAAGCGACTTTTCTTTTCGTTAATATATGTTTACCAAAAATAACGGCTTCATCGTTACGCCATTCGATGGCTGTCAATAGTTTTTCATAAAAGTAATCTGCACGTTCCTGTCCCAGTACTTTCCCATAATAATGTACTGTTCCGTCCTTTGGAAGCCAATTTTTCGTACTATCAATCGGATATTCAAATAATTCCATACATAATGTTTAAATGGTGGTGCTTCGTATTATAATTCCTGCTGTGTTTTTGCACTTTCCCATCCTATAATTGCTGTTTTTCGAGTTGGTCCCCACATGTATCCTCCTGTTATGCCAGAAGATTGGATAATGCGGTGGCAGGGAATAAGAAATGCAATGGGGTTACTGCCTACAGCTGTGCCAACTGCTCTAGCTGCTTTTGGATTTCCGATCTGTTCCGCTATTGTTCCATATGTAGCCAGTTTCCCCATGGGAATTTTGAGTAAACTCTCCCACACACGCAATTGAAAGTCGGTGCCTTTGAGATGTAATTTAATCTGTGAAAGAGCAGACCAATCGTTTTGAAAAATGGAGAGGGCATTTTGTTGCAGATCGTCATCCCGTTGCTGAAATAGGGCATTTGGAAACTTAGCCTGTAAATCGGTGAAAGCTTTTGCTTCATTACTTTCAAATGCGATATAGCATACTCCTTTGGCTGTAGATGCAATAATTATTGGGCCAAAAGGACTGTCTGCATAACGGTAATTGATCTTGAGAAATTGACCTCCATTTTTATATTCAGCAGGAGTCATACCTTCGATATTGATAAATAGATCATGTAAACGGCTGCTGCTCGAAAGTCCGGTATGGTATGCGGCATCAAAGAGTGTAAGTTCTTTGTTGTCATCAAGCAGTTTCTTGGCATATTGCAAACTGATGTACTGTAAAAATTTTTTAGGACTTGTACCTGCCCAATCAGTAAAGAGCCGTTGAAAATGAGCGGGGCTTAAATGAATTTTTTCAGCGACTTCATCCAAGTTTGGCTGTTCCTTAAAATGATTTTGAATATATTCGATAGCTGAAGCTATTCGATTGTAGTTGAGATTTGATTGTGTTTCCATTTTCATTTTAATTTATACCCAAATTTCATCATGATTGTCGCTGTTTACAATCCGAAACATGCGGAGTTTTGATTAGGCGTGATCATTTTAACCATTTTGTAATTGATAAATGGTACATTTTTTAAAATCACTTCCTGCTCCTTTACGGTTGTAAATCCCATTTTTATAAAAAATGGTTTTGCCGTCTTGCTTACATCTGCCGTTAAACGATCGGTGTTCTGTCGCCTTGCCTCTGCTTCTATATATTGGTAGAGCTGGGATGCTATTTTTTGATCCTGGTAATCTTTATGAACAAAAAATAAATCAATATAACGACCTTCAGCTAAGGTGCAAAAGCCGACAGTACTGTTGTTTAACGTTGCTATGAGTACATACTGCTCCGTTAAGATCTGAGTCCATCGTTGCATATTCTCACTGCTGGAGCTCCAAACCGCTACCTGCTCTGCGCTATAATCTTGGATGCAAATGCGCTTAATAGTATCGACAAACAGTTCCTGCAGGGAAACAATATCATGAAGGGTGCCAAATCTAAACGTAATTTTTTCCAAAATATACTGGTATAATGTTTTTTCTTTGATTGTATGGGCTACTAATGACCATTCTTTTTATTGATATGATGTACTGCTGATTGATGAGTCAAACTTAATAATATTGTCTTTTATATCCAAAGTACTGGCTTGACAATTCATGTTCATTGCGCAAATTGCTTTACTATTATTTGCAATAGGCAGTGATTTTAGATTTCTTGAGGATGAGGTTTTTTAGTTTTAGTCACAAAAAAATATCAGGATGCTGCTGTGGGCTGTTTCACCGTAATATAGGATTTTCCTAAAGATGCTGCATGCAATGAAATGGGGAATATGTGCGTTAGAAATTATAAAAAAGCAGCGTTTAATATTATTAAACGCTGCTTTTGTGTGTCCCCGAAGGGAGTCGAACCCATATCAACAGAACCGGAATCTGCAATTTTATCCATTAAACTACAGGGACATGCCAGCAAAGATATACTATTTCATGAAAAATGAAAATAGCTAAATGCAATCTCTTGCCAACATCCTCATCTTTAGTCAATAAGATTTAAAGTTACATTTACTGAAATGTCTGGAGTACCGCCACCAATGCTTTGGTAGCTTGAATTGTTCCAGTCTGCTGCGGTAACCTTCGTTTTATTTAGACCGTGCATCAAGACAATTTTCATTGGAATAGCACTTGCTTTGTCTAATACTTTCCAGTTGCTTTTTAAACCTACCTGTTGATCTAAATACGTAAAGGTGATCTGCTCCTTTGTAGGGCCTACGAAGAAAAACTGATGCTCATCGGCATCGTCAGAAATTTCCTGTTGTACCTCATGTCCATCAAAATCTTTTAATTTGATATCTAAATCATAGTTGCCTTTTTTTAAGTTTAACGACTGTGGTTTTGTATCGGTAGCATCGATGATAACTTCGACTTTGGCATTTGTTGTTTTTTCTGTAAAACTTAAAGTCATGGTTTTCATTTCTTCATTATCATGTTCGTGGACAGGATCGTCTTTTTTACATGAGTTGAAAAGGAGAACTGCTGCGATCAGTACTAATTTGCTGCTGTTAATGATTTTTTTCATGATAGCTGTATTTGTTATGATTAGAATGTGTAATTAATTGTCAACTGTATATTTCGGCCTACACCATGACTGTAATAACGGAATAGATCTGTGTAAGATTTGTAGGTGCTATTGAATATGTTTTCTACCAAAAGGCGAGTTTGCAATTTATTGTTGCCAATAAGAGAGCCTAAACTAATGGAACCATTGATAAGCTGATACGCCGATGGTGCGGGGGCCATCTCCATACTTGCTGTTGTTAAAAACTGTTTGGCATAGATTTCTTGACCTAAGGCAAATTTCACGTCATGCATCCAGTTCGTCTTGCCCTTTGTTGTAAAAGCGATTTCATGTGTATACGATAGGGGCGGAATAAGAGGCAGATAGTTTTTTTCATCTAGGTTACGGGCGTAGATAAATGATGTGTTTGCACTGTAATCTAAATGTTCACTGATGGCATATTTTCCCTGTACATCAATTCCGGCCAATAATGCATTGTTTTGACTATACTGCCAGATCGGAAATGTACCTGAAAGATTTTGTACGTATTCTTCGGTCGGTTTTACGTAAATGTAATTATTGATGTAGTTAGCATAGATGTCAATGTTTAAGAAATTTTTCTGCTCATGGATATTTAAACTGGTGATCCACTTTAATCCTTTCTCTGCTTTTAATGCTGCATCTCCTCTTTCATAGCGTGCTGTACTTTGGTGTACGTTTTGGCTGTACAGTTCTTGTGCAGATGGAGCTCTCCAAGCAAGTCCTAAGTTTGATTTAAGAGTCATATGGTTGTCGACAGTATAGGATAAACCGAGGTTGGTCGACAAGTTATGAAACTGATTGTCGCCACCATAAGCTTTACCATAAAAGTCATACCCTGCAGCATCGAAATTCTTAAAATCATAACGAGCTCCTAATTCGTAGGCCAATCGGTCTTTTTGCCATTGATATATACCGTATGCTCCGATATTAAAGGCATTGTAATTAGGAATTAATGGGGTATTAAAAGTCCCAGCAATATTATTGTTAACTTGTGTCTGCCCCTGAAGGCCTGTGATAAATTTTTGATTTAAGCCCTCAATAGTATAAGATGCATCAAGTGCATGTGTCCGTAAAACCATATCCATGCTTGGAATTGCGCTACGGCCTGCACGTCTTTTATCATATTCCTGCCGGTGGTTATTCTGGTAAGCATATTTTATGGATAAGGTTTTAGCATCGCTCAAGCGCTGGCTGTAAGCAAACTGAAATACCTCGTGTTTAACCTCTTGACGGGGAGCATCAATTTGGTATGAGAATCCGAAGAGTTCGCTGGGATACGGTCTCCCATAGGCTAGACGTTCCTGAAAAGAAGTAATATCGCCGATATGAGTAGAAGATAAAATGCCCGCTTCATTGTGATATTGTTTATAGGAAGCTTCAAAATTAGCGTCTTTGTATTGATAATTTACTGCAGCATTTAGGTTGTAAATGCGCTGCCCCGTATTGTTCAGATAATAATCGGGAGTTTTTCGATTACCACTTTTGCTGTAGTTTCCATTGAAAGACCATTTCAGTCCCGCTATGGGAGTGATGCCCTCCAGGTTTAATGCGCTTTGCATACCTCTGCCATTTGTGAAACCGTTTAGACTAACTTGCCCTCTAAGACTATCAATTTTATTCCAGGGCTTAGTGGAAAGCAGAATTGCTCCACCTAATGCTTCACCACCATAACGTAAGCTTTCTGCTCCCTTTACGACCGTAATCGCATTCGCCGCGTACACATCCATTTCTGGAGCATGGTCATTACCCCATTGCTGACTTTCGAGTTTCATACCATCATTAAGTATCGCCAAGCGATTGCCATAAAGACCGTTAATAATGGGCTTATTGATGGTAGATCCGGTCTGTAGGAGATGGACTCCGGAGATGTTTTTTAAAACTTCTGCTAGCGAACGGTTTCTATTTTCAGTTAAAGCTGTCGCATTGACCTGTTGTGCAATCTGTGTTTTGGCGGCAACCTGATAACCGTAAACCTGTGTCTCGGCGAGTCTCTTAACGTCTTTTTTTAGTCTTATCAGTACGGGACGGTCATTTTTCACATAAGTAGTGTCATTTTCGTAGCCAACGAGTGAAGTCACTAATTTTATCGGGAAGTTCTGTTCAGTACTAAATTGAAATTCACCCGAAAAGTTGGAAGTTATCGCTTTCTTATGTCCTTCGTAGTGAAGGTTAGCTCCATGAATGGGACTGGTGTTTTCTAGCGCAATGATCTTTCCGCTTATTTGTCTTTTTTGTGCAAATAGGCTGTATGAAGGCCATAATGAGATGAATACGGGTGCCAATATAGAGATGACGCTGAACTGTTTTGTCATGCTTAAATTAAATTACGCCTCAAAAATACAACATTGTTGCATTAAATTAAAATAATAATGCAACAATGTTGTATATAATTTAAAAAGTCATGGTTTATACCGTTTTATAGTACAAATGGATTACCCCTTTATTTTTTGAACCGTGGAGATTGGTCCAAATAATTAAAGTGGTACAGGTATCAACTAACGAATAAGTTAACTGTAAAAAATTAGGGTTGTGATTTTAGAGTTGTAAATATCCTTTTAGGAACGGGGATGATATTGGGTAATCACGCTCTGTAGATAATCGCGGTCGATATGGGTGTAGATTTCTGTAGTTGTGATACTTTCGTGCCCCAGCATATCTTGTACGGCGCGTAAATCTGCCCCACCTTCCACAAGATGAGAAGCAAAGCTATGTCTAAAAGTGTGCGGGCTAATGTTTTTTTGAAGACCAATTTTTGTAGCCAGCTCTTTTATGACAATAAATACCATAACACGAGATAAAGCAGCTCCACGCTTATTTAGAAAGACAAAATCTTCCTGCCCCGACTTGACTTTAATGTGCGGTCGGACTTCATTGATATAAATTTTCAAGTATTTAATGGCTTGGCTCCCGATTGGAATCAGACGTTCTTTATTACCCTTTCCTTCAACTTTGATAAATTCTACGTCTAAGTAAAGATTTGATAGTTTAAGACCTACCAGCTCCGAGACTCGAAGTCCACATCCATACAACACTTCCAGAATTGTTTTGTTGCGCATACCTTCGGGAGTTGATAAGTCGATGGCATTGATAAGTTGATCGATTTCTTGGATGTTAAGCACACTAGGTATCTTTCGTGCAATTCGAGGGGCTTGAATTAATTCGACTGGATTATTTTCCCAATCGTATTCCAAGAGTAGGAAATTATAAAATGTTTTAAGTCCTGACAATAGGCGTGACTGCGTGAAGGGAGAAATACCGAATCCATTTATCCAGATCAGGAAGCGCTGTATATCCTTACTGGTTATTTGTTGCAATGTCAATTTATTTTCTTCACTGTATACTTCCAGTTTGGAAACATCATTGAGGTAAGCTTCAATAGAATTATCGGACAGACCGCGTTCAAATTTCAAAAAACGGCCGAATTCTCGTTTTAAAAGCAACCAATTATTTTCTTCCTTCATGCATAACAAAAATACAATAGATTAATTGTACTTTCGAACATTAATTTTATAAAACAACTAAATTAAAAACTTAAGGTAAATCAAAAACATGAGATTTATTAAACCAATTGCATTAACATTTTTGTTGCCAACTCTTTATTGTACAACCCCTAGTACTGCGGCAACATCACTTCGTGCTGAAGCGAGAGCAATTTTAGCACAAGACACCGTTAGTTGGAATCAAAAACTTCCTTTTGACAATGAGGTGCTTACAGGTAAACTTAAAAATGGTTTCACTTACTACATCCGTCGGAATGTAGAACCAGAAAAAAGGGTTACGATGTATTTAGCAAACAAAGTAGGTTCTATATTAGAAACAGATGACCAATTAGGCTTGGCTCACTTTTTAGAACACATGAACTTTAATGGTCTAAAACACTTTCCTAAAAACGAGTTGGTCAATTACCTACAAAAAGCTGGTGTTCGTTTTGGCTCCGATTTGAATGCTTATAC
Organism: Sphingobacterium sp. IITKGP-BTPF85; assembly: GCF_001006065.1. NCBI lineage: Bacteria > Pseudomonadati > Bacteroidota > Sphingobacteriia > Sphingobacteriales > Sphingobacteriaceae > Sphingobacterium > Sphingobacterium sp. IITKGP-BTPF85. Next base: position 5,639 of record NZ_ASZT02000120.1, on the reverse strand, counting down.
CGGATTTGATGAAACGGTTTATCAGTTGCCCATTCCATCTGATGATCCTGAACTGTTGAAAAATGGTTTACAGGTGATGCGCGACTGGGCACAAGATGCATTGCTTGCTGATGATGAGATTGATAAAGAACGCGGTATTGTGATGCAGGAAATGCGTGGCGGACGTGGTGTAGGTCAACGTTTGCAGGATCAATATTTTCCAATTGTTTTAAATGGATCTCGCTATTCTAAACGTTTACCGATCGGAACAGAAAAAATTATTACAACTTTCAAACCGGAGACGATCCGGAAATTTCATCAAGACTGGTACAGACCGGACTTACAGTCTATCATCATTGTTGGTGATATCGACGTGAAAGATATGGAAGCTCGAGTTAAAGCCTTATTTTCGGATTTAAAAGCTCCTGCTAAAAAGCTGGAACGTACCAAGTATAATGTTGATTTATTGAATAAAAATCAATTTATTGCCATTACAGATCCTGAACTTCCTTATACAGTTGCTCAGATTATGATCAAAAGTAAAGAGGAAAAAACAGTGACCGTAAAAGATTATCGCAAACAGTTACTGATTTCGGCATTTAACTCGATCGTTGCCGATCGTTTTTCTGAAATCATGCAACAGGCAGATGCTCCTTTTATGCAAGCTGGAGGCAGTATATCTGGTTTCATTGCCGGATTAGATGTGTTTTCGTTGATGGTAGTTCCTAAACCAAACCAATTGGAAGTAGGATTTAAAAAGATGATGACAGAATTTGAGCGCATCCAAAAATTTGGATTTACACAGTCTGAATTGGATAGAGCCATCGTTTCAATGAATAAAGGTAATGAGACTGCTTATATAGAAAAGAGCAAGAAAAAATCGGATAGTTATGTGGGTCGTTATTTGAATAACTTCTTAAAAGATGATGCCGCATTAAGTAACGATGATAGTTATAAAATAACAAAACAGCTATTACCAACATTGACCTTGAAAGAAGTTAATGCACTGATTTCAAAATATTATACTGATCTGAACCGTGATATCATCATCATGGGGCCGGAGAAAGATAAAGCTACTTTACCTGCTGAACAAACAGTCAATAATTGGATAAAGGAAGTGGAGTCTCAGAACTTAACAGCTTATGAGGATAAGGTTTCTAAATTGCCATTATTATCGAAGGAACCTGTTAAAGGATCTGTTGTTTCCAATAAGGAATTAAAAGAGATCAATGTAAAAGAATTGACCTTAAGCAATGGTGTCAAAGTAATCTTGAAACCTACCAATTTCAAGAATGATGAAATACGTATCTCAGCTTTTAGTCCAGGTGGTTCTTCTTTATATCCAGATGCAGATTATTATTCAGCGAGTAATGCTGCGGGTCTAGTGGATGCGAGTGGTGTGGGTCAATTGAATAATGTTGAATTACAAAAGTATCTCACAGGTAAAAATATCGGGATCACACCGTATATTTCAGAAAGATATGAAGGAATCTATGGAAGTTCGGACAAAGAAGGTTTAAAAAATGCTTTTGAATTGATTTATGGCTATTTTACTGAACCTCGTCTGGATCAGGATGTTTACCAAAGTATCATCGCCCGTTCTGTAGGAAGTTTAGAAAATAGAGATAGTGATCCGTCAAATGTTTTCTCCGATAAAGTGAAAGAAACGCTTTATGGGGATAATATCCGCAGAAAAAATGCGACTGCCGATTTAGTGAAAACTATTGACAAAGATCGAGCTTTTCAAATTTATAAAGAGCGATTTGCTGATGCTTCGGACTTCACCTTTACCATCGTAGGTTCTTTTACTGAAGAAGAAATTAAACCTTATTTAGAAAATTACTTAGCGGCCTTGCCGAATCTTGGACGTAAAGAGTCTTATAAAGATTTAGGTATAGTAGAACCAGCTCAAGGAAAGCGTGTTGTTGTTCATAAAGGGAAAGAGGATAAAGCTTCTGTACAATTAGCTTATTATGGTGATTATACTTATTCGGAAAGCGAAAATATCAATATGGAAGCCTTAGAAGTATCTTGACCATTAAATTATTAGAACGTCTTCGTGAAGCCGAAAGCGGGGTTTACAGTGTGGGCGCTTCTGCTAATTACGGCAAGTTGCCACGTCAACGCTATAGTTTTGGTATCGGCTTTGGCACGGCTCCGGATAAAGTGGATGTGCTGATAAAATCTGCTGTAGATGAAGTCTCTAAAATTAAGAAAAGTGGACCTGTAAAAGAGGATATTGATAAATTTGTTATTGAACAAAAGCGTCAATTAGAGCTACAGCTTAAAGAGAATGGATTTTGGGTTAGCTATCTATCAGGATCTTATCAAAATCAAGAGGATGTAACGGAAATCTTGAGAAAATTAGATGACCTGAGTAAAGTGTCTGTAGAAAGTGTAAAAGCTGTCGCTGATAAATATTTAAAAGAAGACCGCATGTTTGAATTTATTTTGTTACCAGATGCAAAATAGATCTTAAAGTCTAAAAAAGAAAGCTCCTGAATACTATTCAGGAGCTTTTTTTATGTCATATGACGCTGATGATCAGCATCTATTTTATCTTTTTGAAGTTATAGAATTCTTCTAATTCTCCTTTAATTTCTTTACCTTCCATATCTAATTTCTTCATCATACCTTCACCGACTTTATATTTGCTTTCGCCATCTTTCTCCTTTAAAATAATCGAGCCGCCGTCTGGAGTCCATGTGAACGTACCAGTTCTTTAAAAGGTCCACCTTTTTCAAGATACTGTTCTGATTTTTCAAAAGTTCCATCCATATTTAAGGTTAAGATAACATGAATGCCCGAACAGTCTGCACATGGAAGAGTTCCTTCGTAGGTTCCAGCCCAATCAACAGAGTTTTGTGTATTATGCTCATCGTGAAATGCCGTATCTTGTTTAGTAGCAACTGTACTGCTGTCTTGTGCTATTTTTTCTTTTGTTTGTGTTGGATTTTGGCAAGATGTAAATGAAGCAGTAATTACGAATAAGCCTATGAAGATTTTTTTCATTATAATATGTTTTATTTCTAAAAACGTGATGTGTTAATGTATGTACTTTTGCAATTTTTGTATTGTTTTAATAGCTAAAACAATACTGTTCGTTTATAGTTTTTGTAATATACTTAAAAATGCAAAATATAACTATTTCTTTTCAGAGTGACCTAAATCTTTATCCGGGTTAATGTGATCTCTTATCAACTGTTTTAATTCCTTTATTTCAGGAAACCTTCCCATTTCTTTACGGTCAAATATGGGTTGCTGATCGATTGAAATGGAGTATTTACCCGCTATTTCACTCGGAATCAGTAAGACACCATGAATATCTTCTGTAAAAGTGCTTAAAATTTCTTGCGCCATATAGGCCGCGCGTAACATCCAGTTACATTTCGGACAGTATTCAACTGAAATTGTAGGTTTTGATATATCCATCTTTCTATATAGCTTATATGGCGAATATAAGGGATTTATTTTTATATTCTTAAACTGTGCTATTACTATTTACTGTGCAGCAATACGGATAATTGTCGTGTTTATCAGCCAATTTTGAATGAAGTCATGGCAAGAGATCCTCCTATAGAGTTGTCGTTAAACAGCAGTAAATCATCTTGTCTATCTTTTAGTGCCAGGCTGTAGATCATGGGAAGATAATGTTCCGGTGTCGGAATAGCTAAATCAAATGCTTTTCCCTGATTCCGGAAGTCGATCAAAGCTTTGTGATTACCATCTAAAATGTAATTTTTCATTTTTTCTTTTGCTTCCTGAGCCAGTCCCATGCAAATCCCGCCTCATTTAATTTATCCCAGGCTACCATACGTAGGTTGTGGACCATATTGCCACTGCCTATTATCAATACACCTTTATGACGTAAGGAAGCTAATTCCTGTGCTAATTCATAATGGTAAGACGCAGGTTGCGTATAATCGATACTCATTTGAATAACCGGAACCTCAGCATCTGGGTATAGATGCTTGACAACAGACCATGCCCCGTGGTCAAGACCCCATTTATCATCCAATAATACATCAGTTTTTGTGATGATTCTTTTTGTTTCCTGTGCAAGTTCAGGGCTTCCGGGAGCTGGATACTGTACATCAAATAATGCTTGAGGAAATCCGCCAAAATCATGAATTGTCGGAGGATTATCCATTGCAGTAACGAATGTACCACGCGTTTCCCAGTGCGCTGAAATAACTAATATTGCTTTTGGTTTTTGAAAAGTCTTACCGATATTTCGGAATCCGTCCACAAATTCATTTTCTTCGATCGCATTCATAGGACTTCCATGTCCCAAAAATAACACGGGAAACTTCTCGGTTGCTTCAAAATTTTTAGATAAGTTGCGTAAGGAGTTTACTTTTAAAGCAGCTCCTGTTAAAGGTGATACAGCCATGGCGGTTATAAATTTTTTTCGATTCATGCTATTAACTCCTGATGATATATTATTGTTGACAGCTTTTTAATAGTTAAACAAATATCGGAAGTATAATAGGAGGATAGGTATTGTTTTTTGGTAATAATGTTGTACTATTTGGAAATGATCGCTTTTATATCAGTCCTAAATTCTGTAGGCGTCTGCCCCGACTTTCGCTTAAAAACATTTGTAAAGTAGGCTTTATCACTGTATCCTAATTCAAATCCAATTTCCGAAATTGTTTTATCGGTATTCATCAACAAATTTTTAGCTTCTATCAATTTTCTGGTTTCAATAATTTCGGAAACACTTTGCTGTAATATTTGATGACAGATCATATTAAGATCACGTGCACTCATAAAGAGTTTTTCCGCATAAAAATTTACGGATTCTGGGCGACGATAATTTTCTTCTAATATGGTTAAAAAGTTTTTAAATGTTATACTAGAAGTCGATGAGTAGGGTAGGCCTTCTGGAAACTGTTTCCGATATTCGGATTCGATCATCGTAAATAAGGTGCTTAATAATTGTCGGACGATACCCAAATCACTTTGTGTTTCGTGCATTTCGTCGGCTATCATTTGAGCTATATGAACTATCCTTTGAAAACAAGCGGATGGAGTGATCCTAAATGTAGCTTGGTCATGAAAATGATTGTACAGTTGAAAAGTCGTTTCGGCAATAAATTCACTTTTGAATCGCAATACCCAAAATAGACATTTTCCTGCTTTTAGCTTAGGTTTTACGCGATGTGTTTTTCCTTTGGTAACAAAACTTATAAAGGGTGCTGCATAAGTTTCGGATTTAAAATCAATAAAATGTTCTAATTCTCCTTCAATACCAATAATTAACTCTTCGAAATCATGGTGATGAACATTATTTTCGCTTTGGGCGATGCGGTTTGCTTCAGCTACATCGACTTGATATATTTTGAAAATTTCCATCAAAACTTTTTTGATTTCTTGTTGATTTTAAAGTTATAAAAAAAATGCAAAACCTTTGTTATATATCGGTTTATTTCACTTTTGTGTATTAGGCATAGTGGTCTTCAATACCATGATAGTGAGTATGTGAAAAATCAGCTTTATAGTAAGCAAGAGATGGGCGAGGTGCTTACAGCAATTGGACCTAATAATAGGGATTGGATTTGTGTTCGTCAGTATAATGATAAAGCAGCTCTTTAAACCAATTGAATCTGGAGAAAACTGCTGTTGTTAGCAGGGTTATACCATGTTATAAGCAACTA
>NZ_ASZT02000119.1:0-16956 GCF_001006065.1 Sphingobacterium sp. IITKGP-BTPF85 | reverse complement strand
TTTTTACCAGAGGAAAGGGAATGGATGGAAAATTTTATAAACTCAGGGTATATTGACTCTTTCCGTCACTTAAATCCAGATCCGCATCACTACAGTTGGTGGAGTTATCGCGCAGGAGCACGTGCTAGAAATTTAGGTTGGCGTATTGACTACAATATGGTATCAAATGCTTTAGCAGATCGAATCGAATCGGCTACAATATTAAATCAGGCGGTACATTCTGATCACTGTCCAGTTGTCCTTAACTTAAAATAATACTATGTCGAAGCAGTAGCTTCCATATTTAATGATGGAATAAGTTTATCGTCATTTACAACACAAAAGAAAAGGCCCTAATTTTTTATTAGGGCCTTTCCTTTTTATACAATATACGTTGCTATCTAACAGCTTGTATAATAGACAACTGTTGTGCTACTTTTTCAGCGATTGCTATAAATGCTTTGGTTGTTGGATCTTCTTCATCAATAGCGATTGGAAAACCGTTATCTCCGGCATCAGAAATCCCCTTTAATAAAGGAATCTCCCCTAAGAAAGGTATTTTGTATTCTTCTGCTAGCCTTGTTCCTCCACCTTTACCAAATATGTAATATTTGTTTTCAGGTAATTCTGCTGGTGTGAAGTACGCCATGTTCTCCACGATACCCAGCAATGGGATATTGATAGAGTCCATTAGAAACATTCCCATACCTTTAATAGCATCAGCTAGTGCTACATGCTGTGGTGTCGTTACAATGACTGCACCTGCAATAGGATAGTTTTGGGCAACAGTGATATGGATATCTCCGGTTCCTGGTGGCATATCGATCACTAAATAATCTAAATCACCCCAATCAGTGTCATTCAATAATTGTTTGATAGCCGATGTTGCCATTGGACCTCTCCATGGAATAGGCTGATTTGGATCGGTGAAAAATCCGATCGATAACAATTTGATACCAAACTTTTCTATAGGCTGTATTTTAACAGTGCCATCTTCATGTTGTACAGATTGAGGTTTTTCACCTTCTAAGCCAAACATAATTGGAAGGGAAGGGCCATAGATATCGGCATCTAAAAGTCCTGTTTTTGCACCTTTAGCATGTAATGATAAGGCTAGGTTTGCAGCAACAGTCGATTTACCCACACCACCTTTTCCCGAAGAAACAAGGATGATGTTTTTAATTCCTAAAAGTTGATTTCCTTCTTTACCTAATACACGTGAGGTCATGTGAACATCTACTGCAATATTCTTGTCAATAAAATGCGCAATAGCATTGCGACAAGCATGTTCTATATGATCCTTAAGTGGGCATGCTGGAGTTGTTAAAACAACTTCGAAAGATACTTTTTGATCTTCAATCACAATATTCTGAATCATATTGAGCGTAACCAAATCTTTTTTCAAATCTGGCTCTTCGACATATGATAATGCTTCTAGTACTTGTTCTTTGGTTATCATCTGATATATGGATGCATGTATATTAAACTACAAATTTACTGAATGATAAATTAAAACTTGTCATAAAGATGTTTTTAATGATATTAAGATTTAATTTTTACATTTGAGTATTCAAAATCGAGTGTGATACGTTGTTATAATATGTCCAATAATCTTAAGACCCTTCTTCGCTCCAAGAAAATGCGAATCTTGTACATTGTATTAGGAGTTATTTCTATATTTATAGTAGCAGGAGGTGTATTCGCATATCAAAAAAGAGACGGTATCTTGTTGTCTGCAATCAACAAGGCAAAAGAAAAACTTGCGACCAAGTATGACTTGGACCTTAAAATCCAATATTATTCTTTTAAAGGCCTATCAGCTGTTCAGTTTCAGAATATTATTTTGCAACCTAAAGGTAAAGAGCAATTGGCCCATATTCAGGATCTGACTGTATCTATTCGAATATTTCCATTACTGTTCGGTGATGTCAAATTAGGTCAGATCTTAATGAACAATAGTGCGGTCACTTTGATTAAGAAAGATTCGACAAGTAATTACGATTTCCTATTCAAGAAAAAAAATAGAGATAGCACAGCTAATGATAAAGCTGAAACTAATTTTGCAGAACTGGCCGATCGTATGCTAAAGAGCGTATTCTTTAAAATTCCAAAGGATATGGATTTACAGAATTTCGAAATATCCTATCAGGATGATAGCACTTCACAGCGTATCTCAATTCCTGAGGCAGAAATCTCAGGTGGAGATCTTAAAACAAAATTCTTGTTGAATGATCATGAAGCTGTCTGGAATCTAGAGGGCACAGTCAATCCTGATGGGAAGGAAATGTATCTCCGGTTGTTTTCTGATGCAAAAGATGTAGAGTTACCATTGTTACGACGAAAATTTGGTTTAAGAGCAAGTTTTGATGCGTTGACATTTCGTTTAAATAAGGTCGATCGTAAAAATAAAGAGTTATTGTCGCTATCTGGTGAATGGGGGTTTGAGAATTTGAAATTGAATCATTGGCGTATTTCAGATAAAGATGTTCTTTTTCCTGAAGGTTTAATGCGTGGTATTCTTAATATTGGAAAAACATCTGTTGAAATTGATAAGGAAAGTAAGGTTAAGGTTAAAGAGTTTGAATTTAGTCCTTATGTAAAATATGTACATAAGCCTGATAAACAATTAGAACTAGCCATTCATACCGATCGAATTGAGGCTCAAAAGTTTTTTGATGCTATACCTCAAGGGTTATTTCATTCTTTAGAAGGTATACGTGTTTCCGGAAATATGCAATATGATTTAAATTTTGCATTGAACTTTAAGAAACCGAATGAAGTGATCTTTACATCTAAAATGGATGATAAAGATTTAAAAATAGAAAAATGGGGTAATGCTAATATTCAAGAATTAAATACAGCATTTACCTACATTGCCTATGAGAAAGGAGAACCCATGAGAACGATAGTACTTGGCCCTCAGAATAAAGATTTTACACCTTTAGATCAGATTTCAAGGTATATGCAGATATCCTTAATCAATACGGAAGATCCATTCTTTTTTTCTCATAACGGTTTTCAAGAAGAGGCTTTTCGTTTATCAATTGCTACAAATTTAAAGGAGAAAAAATTTAAACGTGGAGCAAGCACAATTTCGATGCAACTTGTAAAAAACGTGTTTTTGAACCGTAATAAAACGGTAGTAAGAAAGGTAGAAGAGATTATTTTAGTCTGGTTGATGGAGTCTTCTAAACAAGTCAGTAAGAAACGACTTTATGAAGTGTATTTGAATGTCATAGAGTGGGGGAATAATGTTTATGGTATTACAGAAGCATCTCGTTATTACTTTGGTAAAAAACCTGCAGATTTAAATTTAGGTGAAAGTATCTTTTTGTCTAGTATTGTACCTCGACCTAAGACGGGTTTATATTCTTTTGACTGGACAGGCCATCTGAAGTCAAATATGATCCGCTATTTTAATACCTATGGCAACATCATGGTTAAGACAAAGCAGATTGGAGTAGACTCTACGGTGTCTAATTATGGTTTTTATCAAGTCGAGTTGGTGCCACATCTTCGATCGGCAAGACCTGCATTTGTTGATTCAGTACAAACAGATACATTGGATCTAGAAGAGGGAGAAGATAATTTTCTAAACTTAGATGAGACAACGGAAGCCCACAAGCGATCTCTTTTTGATAAATTATTAGGGCGAAATAAAGAAGAAAAATAAATGAAACAGATACAGATAGATGAATTGCACTTTGAATTGATGATTGATGAAAATCAGATTCAAAAACGGATACGTTTGATTGGCGTTGATATTAATCATCGTTATGAAGATAAAAATCCAGTATTTATTGGTGTCTTAAATGGCTGTTTCATGTTTATGAGCGACCTTTTGAAGCAGGTTGTAATTCCTTGTGAAATGTCTTTTGTAAAACTATCTTCTTATCAGGGTACCAACCAGGGGGAAATGAGTGAGCTTATAGGTTTGGGTATAGATCTTAAAGGAAGGGATGTTATTATTGTAGAGGATATAGTAGAGTCAGGTAATTCATTAAAGCATACCATAGCCTCCATCGAAAAGCAGTCACCATCCAGTGTAGTGGTATGTACGCTATTGTTAAAGCCTGAATGTTTACAAAATGATTTTGAAAACATTCAGTATGTAGGCTTTGAGATTGAAAAAGAGTTTGTTGTTGGCTACGGTATGGATTACAATGGTTTGGGACGAAATATCCCACATATTTATAAAAATATTGTTATTTAGTTTCTGAAAGTACAAGAATAAAGGTGATCGTTGACCATCCCTACAGCTTGCATATAGGCATAGCAAATGGTAGATCCAAAAAACTTAACACCTCTTTTTTTTAGATCTTTAGAAATTAAATCAGATTCTAAGGACGTAACTGCGGTGTCCTTTTGTGTTAGGATGTTGTTTTCAATCCGCTCCCGATTGGGCATAAATTGATAGAGATATTCATAGAAGCTACCAAACTCCTCTTGAATTTTGATAAAAATTTGGGCGTTTGTTATTGATGTTTCAATTTTCCGACGATGGCGGACAACTCCCGTATTTGTTAAAATGTGCTCTACATCTTCAGGAGTGAACTTTGCCACAGCTTGTACATCAAAATCTGCGAATGCCTCCTTGTATTGGGGCCTTCTTTTCAATATGGTAATCCAGCTTAATCCAGCTTGGGCAGATTCCAAAATCATAAATTCAAAAAGGGTTTTGTCATCCTTAACCTGTTTACCCCATTCCAAATCATGATACTCCATATACAGCGGGTCGTTCCCGCACCATAAACATCTTGTTGTTGACATCTGTTCGTTTTTAATTTTGGTTGAAGTTAAGAAAAGCGTTTGTAATGTTTTTTTTCTAAGCCAATTTTTATCATAACTTTACAACTCTAAAGAGTTTCAAAGCGATGCAGGTGAAGTTAAGCTACATTATTCAGTTTATTTTTTTCATTTTTTTATCTTTTGCCCATAATGCAAAAGGACAGGAGACTGTTGATTCGATAAGCAAGATTTCCATTGATTCTGTAGCGATCTCAGATACTTTGGCTGTGAAACAAGTTCCAAAAGGACAGGAATTGCTCCATCCATCTTTAATACGGCCCTATCATATCGTAGAAATTGTTGGCGATGAAATTATTCTTCATAATTTGAACTCATATGCTGTTACACAATATTTTAAAACAAGTGATCTAAAAGGTAAAGATAAAGTACATGTTGGCATATTAAAATATGAACGGAAAAGGTGGGTATTATTTACAAGTCTATTTCTTTTTTTAGCATTTGCAATAGTTCGGTTTTTCTTCTCTTCAGATGTAAAATTAATTGTATCTGCATATTTTAATGAACGAATTATTGTACAAGTAAGTAAAGAAGATACCATATTAACCTCTTGGCCGTTTATCTTTTTATACCTACTGTTTTCTTTAGCACTAAGCTTATTTGTCTGTATATTTTATGCATACATCCTACAACGATTTGACTTCTTATCTTTTACCAATTATTTAAAAATATCAGCGATCATAGCAATAATATTTGCTTTAAAAATAGGATTTATAAGGTTTATAGCGTTTGTTTTTGAAATACAGCGATTAGTGAAAGAATATGTTACAATCTTATATTTAATTTACTTTAATTCATTGTTATTTTTACTGCCAGTAGTGCTTGTAGTAAGTCTTGTACCTTTAGAATATCTGTCTTATATCTTCAGTTTCACGGTAATCATCGGTATACTGCTGTTTTCTTATCGTTTTTTACGGACAGCGCTAAATGTTGTCTCTCAACAGCAGTTTTCAGTTTTTTATTTAATTTTGTATCTTTGTTGCCTAGAAATAGCACCTATTTTAATATTGGTGCGACTACTAAGCTAATTAAATGATAATATGCAAACTTCCGACGTAGAAAGAGCGAAAAAGGTAAAAAGTATATTGGTAACCTTGCCAAAGCCTGAAAATGATAAGTCACCATATGCTGCATTAGCACTGAAGTATAATTTAAAACTTGATTTTAGAGGTTTCATCCACGTAGAGGGTGTTCCAGCACGTGATGTAAGAAAAGATAAAGTTAATCTTGCTGATTTTACGGCTGTTATTTTTACAAGCAGAAATGCTGTAGATCATTTCTTTAGAGTCTGTGAAGAAATGCGTTTTGAAGTGTCTTCTGAGTTGAAATATTTCTGTATTTCTGAAACGATAGCTTTGTACCTTCAAAAGTATATTCAGTATCGTAAGCGTAAAATTTTCTTTGGAAAGCAAACAGCTAAAGATTTAGAAGACGTTCTTAAGAAGCATAAAGACGAGAATTTCTTATTTCCTTGTTCAGATGTCGCAAATGAAGAGACAAGTAAGTGGTTGAAAGAAAATGGCTATAAATTTACACCTGCTGTTCTTTTTAAAACAGTGGTAAGTGATTTATCTGATCTGAAGGATGTTTTTTATGATGTAATCGTATTCTTTAGTCCTTCTAGTGTGCAATCTCTGTATGAGAATTTTCCAGATTTTAAACAAAATCAAACCAGAATTGCTGCATTTGGTGGAAGCACACAACAAGCATTACTTGAGCATGGCTTAGTTTTAGATATTCCTGCACCAACACCTAAGGCACCTAGTATGACAATGGCGGTTGAGGAATATATAAAAATGGTAAATAAATAAAAATATCATTATCTCAATTTGAGATGATGATCGAAATAAGGCTTAAGACGAAGTTTGATTGAATACTGAAAAGTTATTTGTACTTCTCTATATGTTTTTATTCAGTAATATTAAGATGATAATATAAAATTAAATGACAAGTGTCATTTAGTTATTTAGAATATTTCTACTAACTTGTGAGCTAAATTAGTACTTTAGCAGGAGTGATTGTTTTTAATCATGGCATAAGTTTAAGTAGAAATATTTTTTTAAGTTTGTAGTAGTTGTAAAAACAGATAGCTTGTGAAATTAAAACCAGTTGATAGTATCTCAGGAATAACTCCAAAAGAATTTGTAAAAGATTACTTAAAAAAAGGTCAGCCTGTAATTATTAAAGACTTTATAAGTAAGGATAGTGCATGTTGGGATAAATGGAGTTACGATTATTTCAAGGAAATTGCAGGTCAAGAGCAAGTAGATGTGTATGGGCGTGAAGAAAATTCTCAAAATCATGCTGCAAGTCCTCCTGTTGGGAAAATGACTTTGGCAGAATACTTAGATAAAATAAGTGCAGAACCTACCGAGCTACGGTTGTTCCTTTTTAATCTGCTGAAGATTAGACCAGAACTTAAAAAGGATGTTATTTATAACGATGTGACCGGCGGTAAAGTGATTCAATGGTTACCTTACTTATTTTTGGTGGAGAAGGGTCGTCAACAAGAAATCACTTTGATATTGATATGTCACATGTGTTTATTTCCCAGTTTCAAGGATCTAAGCGGATCTGGTTATTTCCAAATGATCAATCTGATTTATTGTACAAATTACCCTATAATTTTCATAGTATAGCCAATCCTAAATACAGTACTGAAGCTGAATATCCTGGATTACAATTTATAAAAGGCTATGAAGCGGTTATAAATCCTGGAGATACGTTATATATGCCGGCAGGGTGGTGGCATTATATCCAATATGATACGGAAGGTTATTCCATCTCAGTTCGGGCTTTAGCAAATACATTCTCTGAAAAATTAATTGGTGCACGCAATTTGTTCATCACCCGTTATTTTGATGATGCTATGCGTAGGATCTTTAAAAAGAAATGGTTGGATTATAAGATAGAAATGGCAATAAAACGAGCGCAAAAAGCGATTAAAAAATTAAAATAGTATATTTTAATTGATAAAAAGAGCTCCATCCGACACAAAAGGGTGGAGCTCTTTTTATGATATTGCATTTATTCTTCGTCTTCTTCGTCTTCTTCGTCGATTGCGTTTTTGTAAAATAAAGTATAAGGATCCGAATCGTATATTTTTGCTTTTGGATCATGTCTAAAAGGAATTTCTGGATTGAAGATCTCTTCCAATGTAGCTTTTAGAAAGGAAATAAATTCTTTTTTCACTTCTGCAAGATATACTGTTTCTAACACTTCTGATTTGGCGTAAAATAAAGTTCCTTCTTCCCTCATTTTTCGAGCAACATACAGATTAGGTTCTATTCCGATACGTCCTGTTACCTGCTCATAGACATACGTATAAAATAAAGTTTGCACCAATGCTTTATTCTCCGTGTTTTTGATAAACACTTTATCCAATGACTTAAAATTGACTTCGTCCGCGCCTGTTTTATAATCAACAATACGTATTTTGACTGTTTTATCTTTTAATAGCACTTCGTCCACGCGGTCAATAATACCGTATATACGTACATTTTCCTCTTTCCCTTCAACCTCGATAGGAAAATCCATGATATAGTCTTCATCATTTTCCAATTCAATGATTTTGATGCCAATAAAGTGATCGATGTCATGTTGAACCAGTAATCTGACATATTCAGAAGAAATCTTATGCATGATCCGCTGAAGACTATTTAGCGAATTTAGTCCCGTGCCTTCCAATTGATATAATTCAATTATTTCGGCAATAATTAAAGCATCTACTGTCTGTAATGATTGCTCTAATTTTCCTATAGGTACAAATTGTGCTGCACCTTTGAATGGGAGATAGACTTTTTCCATCACGTTGTGAATAACAGTACCCAAATTGTTCATTTCAAATTCTTGCGAGATACTGGGAGGTTCTTTGATCTCAGCTACATATTTCAAGAAAAATTGCAGGGGAGATTGTAAATAAGTCGTGAGCGCGGTTGCAGAAATTTTTTTCTTATTAGTAATGAAATCCGAGCGCAATTTATCCCAAACTTTTCCTTTTTTGTCAATGATAACTTCATCTTGATCAGGTAAAAAGGTAATATTTTGCTGTTGATTATGTTTTAAAAAATTGAACTTGCTTTCAAACTCCAGCTGTTTGATAAAGCGGCTTTCCTCTCCAGATGAACTGTCGCTAACAATACCATTATAGAGCAGGTGGATCTCGGTACTGTATTGAAAATGACGATAGAACAAATATGCGGAAAGCGCGTCCTGGTTCTCTAGAATCGGTAATCCATAAGCCTGTCTTAGTGAATTGGGGATGAATGTTGGAGAGCTAGATGTTTTAGGCAATATACCCTCATTTGCACCTAAAACATAAACGTGGTCAAAATTGAGACAACGACTTTCTAAAAGGCCCATGATCTGCAGTCCTTCAAGTGGATTACCCTCGATTGCCGAATTGATATTTGCAATTGCTTTACTGATTAGTCCAAATTGAAATGGTAGGCTTAGCGGTTGAAGCGATTCTAGGCCTAAATTAAGCTGGTTTAATGTCTTTCTTACTTCAATCAATAAGTTGCTGTCAATCTGTTTTATTCGATCTTCCTGCGCTAGATTTTGTAGTAGATTATCAATGATATGAATCAATATAGCAATTGCTTCCTCTATCCTTACAATGGGGTGGAAGAAGTGTGCTAAACTTGAACTTTTGAAGGAAAGCTCTTTGATTTCTACTTCGAAAAGCTGTTTATCTGATATAAGCTTTTGAATGTCCAACTTTTCCTCTTTAGACACATTGGTCAATGGGTGATTGATAAATGTCTCAATCAGTGTGTATGGAATTTTATTTTTTTTCTGATGTGTGATGAGGTGTTGTACCTCCATCCACAATTCTATAATGCCGTAGATGGGAGATTGAGTCAAAGGAAAACCGGTGGTAATATTAGGTTTCACATCTGGAAGACTTTGTAATAGCGATACTAGTAAAGATTCATCTGCCAATAAGATAGCAGAAGATTTGCCTTCCTTTTCATTATTTACTAAAATATCATGCAATAATTTGGTTTGCGATACATTTCCGGTTGCGGAATAAAGGTTTACATCTGAATAGCGATTGCCAATAACATTTGAACTTTCACCTAATGCATTTTTCAATCCGCTTTCAAATATGTTACGACGAATAAATAATCCTGCCTCTTGTTGTTTGTCATCTAAATAGTAAGCATCTGCATCAAAATAGAATAATGCCAAACCTGCATCTTGCCACTTTTTGAATAAAGTAGCTTCTGCTTTGCTCAAAGCATTGAAGCCGACAAAAATGATTTGTTTATACTGTTGGTGGAATGTTTGGTTTTTTGCTTCTCCATCCACAATATCACGGTAGATGGTCGGCATATTTGTCATTTTTTTAACTTTTAATTCTTCTTTAAACGACCGATATAGCACCGGAAGACGTCGCCATAACTTTAAAAATCGTTCTTGTACAGCAGTATGACCTGCTATGGAAAATGATTGCCAAAATTGACGGATAAAATCCTGCTGTTCTGCAGTGAAATGTTGAAACTGTAAATCAATTTGGGTATTGTCAAACAATTCCATAAAGATTTCGTCTATGTCAACAAGATCATAATCCAGCTGTGAAAAATCACTCAATATGGTTTCTGCTATTGGGTAAAACTCTTCTAAGGTCTCCGCTTCATGACCTTCCTTGGCGAGGAGTTCATTGTGTAAATGATAGAGAATAAAAAATTGTGCAATAGGTGTAGCCTCAGACAAGTTAGTGGACAGACGAAAAAATTCTTGAATGGTAAAAAATTGTGGTGACCAAATTGCTTGACCATATACCTCAGCTAGATGTTGTTTGAGGTACGTAATCGGTCTCTTATTATTGAATATTATAGCAGTTTCGTGTAGATCTTCTCCAAAACGATTTTTCAAATCGATAGCGACGTCTTTTAAAAATGGATTCATTTCTTAGTTTTTTGCTTGTATGATAACCTCTACTAAATCATTTGACTTGGCGTAAAATAAAAATCCTTTCACATTTTTATACCCCAATTCTTCCAAAGTTTTGACATATTGTTTGACTTGCTTCTGATGTGACAGCGCTTCGCTCTGTGTAAATTTAAAGTCTAATACGATTGTCTCTTCTTCACTTGTGAAAACTTTATCAGGACGTAATGTTTCTCCTTTAGCAGTAATAATAGCCGATTCATTCCAAATTTTGAAATTCCCAGTTAACCATTTATTGATCTGTTGGTGTTGCCAAATTTGGTTGACTTCATGTAAAATCGCTGACTTTTCTGAAGGTGTGAATATTCCTTCAGAAATATATTGATTTATAATACCATCAATTTCGTCTTCAGAAGTTATGATGGACATAATTTCGTGAGCCATTACACCATATTGGGACGCTTTATCCAATAGCAGGATACTGGTGATAGTGCGTTGTGATGATTTATCAAAGGCTTTATCCAATTCTTTTGAAATCGGGTATTGCTGTAAGGCAATTTTGCCAACTTCAATCTTAGTGCTTTTTTCTCTACGAATAACATGGTCGATGTGCAATTCGTTGTCGGTAAGTGTAAAGGCTCCATTATTGCTGTCAAGCACTTGATAAATAATATCACTGATTAAATCATTTTTTACATCCATTCCCATTATCTCTCCCGTTTTTTTGTCAACGATTTGCTTAAAAGCAGGAGCCGATATATAAAGATGTTCTATTGCTCGGGTTGTCGCCACATAAAATGTATTAAGGGCATCCATATAATTGAAAACCATCTCTTCATAATATTTTTGATAGAGTGTTGATTGCCCTAAAGAAGAGGTATATTTTATGGGCGCCTTTCCAATAATTTCAAGAGCTGTACCTTCCGTATCTATCCAGAAGTTTCCGTTGGTCATACCATCTAGTGTCCAACTGCAGAAAGGAATCATAACGACATCGTAAGCTAAACCTTTAGATTTATGTACAGTGGTTACCTCAATGGCATCCACTTTGCCCGAAGAAGGAAGTACCGCCTTCACCCCATCTTCATCCCAAAAGGTTAAGAACTGGTTAATTCCGCGTTCCCCATTTGCAGAAAAATTAGCGATCATATCTTTGAATGCAAGAATATAAGGCAAATGTGGGTTGTGTAATGAGGTTAAACCATAAACTTCTATCAATTTTTCAACGAGGTGAACTAAGGGTAATTTTTGCCAATTTTCCCAATTTTCAATCAGATCCTTAGGGAGATCCTCATTTAAATTAAGAACATCATTTTCCTTAAATTTCAACCAGACTTCGGCATTGAAATTTTGCTCTTTTTGAATAATATGATAAAGATGTGTGATTTTAGCTTTATATAAAATGTGCTTATCCGTATTAAAAACAAATGCTTTTAATGTTTCGATCAACAGCTGAATACCTTCGTTAGCCTCTAATGCCAGTGCGTCTCCAGAGATAACTTCAAAATGTAACTGTTTTTCATTTCTATAATTCATTAATTCGTGGATAATCAATCGCGCCTGTTTATTCGATCGTACAAGGATTCCGATTTGATTAGCTTGGTATCTGCCCGAAGTAATCCATTCTTCAATCTGTTCACATAAGGAAGATACAGTAAGACTTTCAACTTGTGAGTTTCTTCTCACGTTATTTTCTACGTCAAAATATTTGATGGTAATAGAACCCTTTTGTGATTCATCTAAGACCTTTGCTTCTGGAACCTTTTGTGACGCACCATCGTAGGCTTTATTAATCATGTGGTCATATCCCATTTCCTGCCACCATGTTTGTCCTTCCGTAGTAAGATTAGTAGCAATATGTTCATTAAGTAACTGTTGGATATGATCAGGTACTGTCTCAAATAGGTAATTATTGAAATGAATAATATTTGGAAGACTTCTATAGTTTACATCCAGCGAGCCATTCTCAACAAGTTCCTGTAATTCCTGCTCGTTTGAAATATGAAAGGCATCTGCTACTTGTTTTTCAGCCTGTTCCAATAGTATTCGCCAATCTCCATTTCTCCAACGGTAGATACTTTGTTTAACATCACCAACGATTAAATGCTCGGATAATTCTCCCGATGCATTCCCAAGGGCATTAATCAATAAAGGACTGTAATTTTTCCACTGAATGCGGGAAGTGTCCTGAAACTCATCGAACAAGAAATACTGATAGCGATTCCCAATCTTTTCCCAAATAAAAGTAGGATCTCCATGTTGATCTAGCCCAAGCTTATTCAATTGGATCTGCGCATCGGAAATTAATTGTGCATTATTTTCCTTTCGCCATTGCGCTAACAAATCACTCATTTCTTTTAAAAGACGGAGGTAGTAGAAATTCTTTTGGAATGCCTCATATGTGATATAAGTACTTAATTTATCCTGTAATATTTTGAAATTTTTTAAGATAGGTAAAAGTGCCTGCTGTAGTCCGTAATTAACTTCTTTTTTGCCATCTAAAAATGCATCTTCCTTATCTAGGAGCTCTACATATTTACCAATGATCTCCTGTAGTTTAGAAGTACTTTGTTTGAATACGTTGTTCTTTGAATTAGAAAGCGAGTAAATCGGATTTCTACTTTTTCCTTTTAAGTCAGCAGAATCCATATTTAATGCCTTAAAAGTATTTGCAAAACTTTTTATTTCCTCATGAACTGCTTCTAGGAATATTTTGTAAAGTTTTCAATTTCTTTATTTAAGGTATTGAACACTTTATCCGAATCTTGCGATAGGAGGTGTTTGTCAAACTCTTTAAAGTTTTCAGAAAATATCTCATTCGCCAGATTGGTTAATTCACGACGATAGTTCCAGTTTTCATTATTTAAAATTTTCTTTTCCGCATATTCAATAATCCATTCCAATAAATCAGGGCGTTGATCCAGAAGTTGATTTAACATGACAGTAAGGTCCTGCCGCACCTTACTTGTATTCATTTCAATCTTGTAAGCAGCATCTAAATTGAGTTCGTAAGTAAAGCTTCGAATCACTTTTTGCGAAAAACCATCAATGGTACTGATGGTAAAATGGCTATAATCATGTAAGATTTTACGATAAACACGATGTGCTTTTTCTTGAATTGAAGTCGTACTCCAATATGGAAATTGGGTCAACAATAAACGTCTATAATCATCGATTTTTCGGCTTTGGTCACCTTGTGCTAATCCTTTTAGAACAGATAAGATCCTTTCCTTCATCTCAGCGGTCGCCTTATTAGTAAAAGTGACGGCCAATATTTCACGATAACTGTTTTCTTTTGAAAGTAATAAAGTCAGGTAATGGACAGTTAAGCTGAATGTTTTGCCTGAACCAGCTGAGGCTTTTAATATTTTTAATGGCGCTATCGATGACATGAATTCAATTTGATTTGGAAGGATGAAAATACGCTTATTAATTTGAATAGACAAAATTGCTAATGCGTACGGAACCTTTAGAAATAAGGCAAAATTACAAATTAATTCCCTATATAAATTTGTATCATCCAGATGGCATCTATGATTTGTTTCGTTGTAAGACAAAGACGGTGTGCATGAAATAATTTGGCCATAATGGTATATAATGACGCTTATTTGTCATCTTTCTTATTCTGTGGAAGTTGACTTCTATTTTTAGTTTTTAACTTCCAATAATCCTTTGTATCTTTGCGTCCCCTCTTGCATGTAGCACGGGGGATATGTTGAATACATAAATAACACAAAAACATGGCAACTAAAATCAGATTGCAAAGACATGGTAAAAAAGGACGTCCTTTTTACCACCTAGTAGTAGCAGATGCACGTGCTCCACGTGATGGTAAATTCATCGAACGTATTGGTTCTTACAACCCAAACACAAATCCAGCGACTATCGTTTTGGATTTTGACAAAGCTTTGGATTGGATGAATAATGGTGCACAACCTACTGACACAGCTCGTACTATCCTTTCGGATAAAGGTGTTTTATACAAAAAACACTTATTAGGCGGTGTTAAAAAAGGTGCATTTGATGAAGCAGCTGCTGAAGCTAAATTTGTAGCTTGGACTGAAGCTAATGATGCAAGAACTGCTGGTAAAAAAGACGGTTTAGCAACTACTAAAGCTGAAGCTAAGAAAATTGCATTAGCTGCTGAAGCTAAGAAAAAAGAAGAAAAAGCTGCTGCTATTGCCGCTAAAAATGCGCCAGTTGTAGAAGAAACTCCTGCTGAAGAAACTGAAGCTCCTGCTGCAGAAGAAACTGAAGGTTAATTTTTCTTTCATACAGTATCAAGAAAGCCGGTTCAATTTTGATCCGGCTTTTTTTAAGAATGTAGTTGCTATACCTACGAAGTACTGTATTTATATATTTATATTTTTAAATTTGCACTTTCAAATTAGAACATGACCATAGAAGAAAGTTTTTACATCGGTTATATTAGCAAAACACGTGGATTAAAAGGTGAGCTTCAGCTTTTTTTTGAATTTGAAGATTATCAAGATTTAGACTTTGATGTTTTATTTGCTGAAGTGAATAAAATTAGTGCCTTACTTTGTCGACAATATCAAATACCAATCAAATAGTACAGCCTATTTAAATTTAGAAGACGTCGATCATATTGATAAAGCACAACCTTTAGTGCGTAAGAAAATATACCTTCCAAATGATAAAATGCCAGAGCGTGATCCTGATGATTTTAGATATACGGATTTAATTGGATACTTGGTGATTGATGAAGTTCATGGAGAATTAGGAGAGATTAAACATGTACAGGAAATGCCTCAGCAATTTATAGCAACAGTAGACTTTAATGGAAAAGAATTGATGTTCCCATTAAATGACGATCTTATGCTAGGAATTGATTCAGAGGATAAGTTTTAGAGGTTGATTTACCAGATGGATTGGTTGAGCTATATAAGGAGATTTAAAGTCTTCACGATATACAGATTAATAAAAAGGAGTTACTGTAGTTATATGCAGTAACTCTTTTTTATTTAAAGAAATCCATTTTAATAAACGTTTTATTGGGGCATTTTTTTAGGCATGAACTTAATATTATTTTGATTATAAATTTCTATTGCCGATATTAGCCGATGCTTATAGAGAAAGGCCGAGGGAATAGACCCAATGAAGCCTTAGCAACCTGTTATTTTATAAGGTGCTACATTCTACCCCAACTCAGAGCTGGGAAAGATAAGTTGAAACAAGTCCACTTGTGCATTTCGATGTAAGCCAACCAAAATCACTTTAAAAAATATTAATGAAAATCGTTGATCATATCAGTAATGCCAAAGGAAAAACTTTGTTTTCTTTTGAACTGTTGCCACCAGCTAAGGGGCAAGGTATCCAAAGTATTTTTAAAACAATGGATGCACTTATGGAATTCAAGCCTCCCTTTATCGATGTGACTTATCATAGAGAAGACTACATGTATAAGAAGCACGAGAGCGGTTTATTAGAACGTGTGGCTTATCGTAAACGTCCAGGGACTGTTGCAATTTGTGCCGCTATTATGAATAAGTATAAAGTGGATGCTGTACCACATCTTATCTGTGGTGGTTTCACAAAAGAGGAAACTGAAAATGCTTTGATAGATTTGAACTTCTTGGGTATTGACAATGTGCTCGTGTTGAGAGGTGATGCAAGAAAAGGCGATCCTGATTTCATACCAACAGAAGGTGGTCATGCATTTGCAACAGATCTTTTACAGCAGGTTGCCGATATGAACCAAGGACAGTACTTACATGAGGATATTGCGATTTCAGAAAAGACCAACTTTTGTATTGGCGTTGCAGGATATCCTGAAAAACATTTCGAAGCGCCAAATTTTAATACCGATTTTAAATGGTTAAAAAAGAAGGTTGAGATGGGGGCTGAGTTTATTGTTACACAAATGTTCTTTAATGTTGAAAAATATAAAGAGTTTGTCAATAAGTGCAGGGAAAATGATATTCATATTCCAATTATACCAGGTTTAAAGCCATTGACTACAAAAAAACAACTGATTACGCTTCCGAAAATTTTTCATTTGGATATTCCAGAGGAATTGAGTGAAGCAGTATCCGGATGTAAAAATAATGCAGACGTGAGACAAGTCGGAGAAGAGTGGTTGGTACAACAATGTAAAGAATTAATTGACTTTGGTGCGCCAGTTTTACATTTTTATACCATGAGTAATCCTGGACCGACTAAAAGTATTGTAGAAAAAGTTATTCTAAGACTTATTGATCTTAGTAAAGCTGCTATCACATTATAGCAGGCTTTTTTATGCGTTTCGATTTTTGT
>NZ_ASZT02000118.1:0-16980 GCF_001006065.1 Sphingobacterium sp. IITKGP-BTPF85 | reverse complement strand
TGTTCAATTATAATTGAACAGCCGTTTCTATATAAATTTAATAACTTATCTGCTGTATCGAATTTGTTGGCGATCCATCATACCCATTTGATCTTTCATCATTTTGATTTGATCGGCCAATAATTTACTCTTATCTGCTTTTTTAGCTTCCTGTAAATATTTCTCTGCCTCACGCTTATTACGTTTTGCCATTGCGATACCTGCTAAACTAAGTTTTGCTAGTGCAATATTGTGATCCATATGAAGACCTAATGTCAATGCCTTTTTGAAATATTTCTCAGCTTGCATAGGAGCACGTTGCGATTCGATCAGGCCGATTAACATATTGTAATAGCCATATTGAGCCGGAATTAACTGCTTTTCATAGTTTGTGATTTTATTTAACCATTTTTCAGCTTTTGGCATATCTTGCTTGCGAAGAAACCATTGCGCCAATAACATATATTCATGGAAGAAAACTGTTACAAATCCGATTATTGTTAAGAATATTCCTAAAATACCCCATCCCCATTGGCCAATCCAAAATAAAGCAACTGTTCCGATTAATAGCACACTGCTAATAATAATTCTTACAAGATTTGACATAAGTCTATATTTAATGTAAATGTATATCGAGTTTAATTTTGCAAATATCCGTTAAATTGTGCGCTAAAGCAACTTGTTTTAGTTGTTATTTTGTAAAATTGTATATTTAGAATATGGGAAAACGTTTTGATAAATCTTGGGAACCGATTTTAGGCCCACTTTTAGGTCAGTCTTATATGGTTGATCTATCTTTTTTGTGCAACAAGCAGGAGATAATGGACAAGTATTTCCTCCGCAAGATCTAGTATTCAATGCATTTCGATTAACAACTTTTGATTCGCTTAAAGTAGTGATTCTGGGACAGGACCCTTATCACAACGATGGTCAAGCTCACGGTCTGGCATTTTCGGTTCCTGATGGCATTGCATTACCGCCATCCTTAAAGAATATTTTTAAAGAATTGGAAACAGATATTTCGGAATTTAAAATTCCGAAATCAGGAGATTTATCGTATTGGGCCAAGCAGGGAGTTTTATTATTGAATGCTACACTTACAGTCAATGCACATCAAGCTGGATCACATCAGAAAAAAGGTTGGGAAAAGTTTACAGATCAAGTTATTCAGGCAATTTCAGAAAATAAAGAAGCTGTAGTCTTTTTATTATGGGGTGCATATGCACAGAAAAAAGCGACCCTAATAAACGCTCAGAAACATTTGGTTTTGACAGCAGTACATCCATCGCCCTTATCTGTTTATCGCGGATTTTTCGGATGCAGGCATTTTTCTAAGACAAATGTCTTCTTACAGCAACATGGAGAAAAACCGATTGACTGGAAATTGATCTAGTTATCCATCTCAAGCAGTCATTACTTCCGCTAGTAACGATTGCAGTTCTTGAGTAGAAATATGATGGAGATGGTTTATTTTGATTTTTCGTTGCTTATAAAGCACATGTGTCATTTGAAGATGGCTGTCATAAGTTATTTTTAGATCTTGCAAACACGTTATTCTTTCTTCAATCTCACCGATAATCGCATATTCAAAAGTGCCGATTATGGTAAACCGCTGTATGAGCAACTGATTGTTTCTAAGCAACGATAGATCAAACCAGGCTCCTTCACCAACGCCACCGAGATATTGAGAACTCTCAGGGATATGAAGAGGTTTATGTTTAGATAACATGCTTCCGATACTGATGTCTTCAGGCAGTAAAGCAGCTTGTTTGCTGTATACGTTTTCACTTAGCTTTTTAATCAAGAATAAGAGTGATTGAACACGAGACATTCTGAAATTCTGCAATCCATATTCTGGAGAATAACGGTAAATCATTTTGTTCTCAGCAGAATTCACAATATTGCTGATCGGACTAGCTTTAATAGTTTCTGGAAAATTAATCGGATGAGACCAGCAAAATTGGCGTGAAGAAGCAAATAGTAGCCGTGTAATGAAACGAGAGCAGTTATTGTTTCCTTTTGCCACTGCTCCGTAAGGATAGGAACCTTTCTGTACCCATTTATCTGCAAATGCTTTTGCATGGTCAAAGTTAAGTCCTTTGACAATAGAGAAGAAAAGTTCACCACTTCCCTGCATAGCAGGTTTCATATCTTCAAAATGAGCAACGATAGCCTCTAAGTTTGAAATCTCCCCATTGTTGAACGTCGCTTTGATACTGATTGATAAAAGAGGGTCTGACTCTTTTGATCTTGTTCGTCCATAACCTCGTGGAGAGATATATCTGCCAAAATCATAATAAAACAAATCGCCTGTTTTTGAGGAAATGATAACAACACCAGTATGTCCAACCTTAAAATTTAAATTCTTAACGATCCCTATTTTTTGAAAAACATCATCCATTTTTCATCACCTCTTATTGTGGCATCTGGCCAAGAAAGAATAAGTGCAAAATCAGGATATGGTGTAATACTATCTGTCATAACTGTCTTGTAAAGATAATAAATATAATTTATTGCCTTCTCTAATGCTGCCACATGCGAAAAATAGTAATTATGAATAACTATTTTTTCACAGTTTTATTTATGATAAATTCATTATCAACACGTAACCTTAATCTACTTTTATCAGTCAAGTATATTAGAAAGAATATGGTATGTCAATTAAAGTAGTTATTAAGTAATGAATGGAAAGCAAAATAATTGGTGCTAAAATCGAGCCGATTTTTAAGTGGGACAGCAGATTGTCCGCTAAATTGAAAATCTTTAAGATAGATTATAAAGGAAATTAATCCAAAATAGGATGTATATATACGATGAAGAACATTGCCCATCAGCAGCAAGCAAAATGGACAATGTATTTATTCATTAATATTCCAAAGGAATAATAGGTTCTTTTTTACTTGTGGACATTATCATCATGGTCTGGAAAGTTTTTACAAACGGAATCTTAGCTATTTTTTCCATAATTACAGCTTCATATGCTTTAATATCCTTAACATATACTTTAAGCATGAAATCACAGCTTCCTGTTACGTGATGACATTCAGTTACTTCGGGAATCATTTTAACTGCTGCTACAAATTCTGGGATAGCATTGTGTGTATGAAAATCCAACGATATTTGTATGAAAGATTTGATTCCTAATCCTAATTTTTCTTCATCAACAAATGCGTGGTAACTCTTTATAAATCCCGAATTTTCAAGTTTTCGTACTCGTTCCAATGTTGGAGCGGGCGAAAGTCCGATGCTTGAAGCTAGTTGCAGGTTGGTGATACGTCCGTTCTCCTGTAATAATTTTAGGATTTTTAAATCTGTTTTATCTGGCAAAAATGGCATATTCAACTATTTTTATTGGTGATATTCTGTAAATATACACAATTGTTCCAAATTTAATTTGGTGTTGTAGTGTGTTTTTGATTTTTAATTTTTTGTATAATCAAAAACAATATTTTCAACGATATGATATAGATTTTTATTATGGTAAATCATTTGTTTGTAAAAAAAGAGGTACCTGTTAAGCTTAGAGTGCGTAAAAAGTGACATTCATCACTTTTTTATCAAAATGGGCGCTTAAACTACTAAAAGTAACGTTTTATTGGCATGTAAATCGTAACTTTGTCGTTCAGAAGATTGTGGGTTTTACCTGAATGCAATTTTTTAAACCGTGAGAGCGAACTATGAGTACTAAAGACGACGATTTACTAAAAGAGCTGGAGCTCGAAGAATATAAATACGGGTTCACAACAGACATCGAAATGGAATTTGCGCCGATTGGTCTTACAGAAGACACCGTGCGTTTTATTTCAGCTAAGAAAAACGAGCCTGAATGGTTATTGGAATGGAGATTAAAAGCATTCCGTCATTTTCAGACCTTAAAAATGCCGAAATGGCAAAATTTCGAAACACCAGAGGTTGATTTTCAAGGCATTTCCTATTATGCGGCGCCAAAGGCAAAACCGCAATTAAACAGTTTAGATGAAGTAGACCCTGAGTTATTATCTACATTCGCTAAGCTTGGAATTCCTTTGGACGAGCAGAAAATTTTGGCAGGTGTAGTGGCCGTAGATGCTGTATTTGATTCAGTATCTGTGAAAACAACTTTCCGTGAAAAATTAAAAGAACAAGGTGTTATCTTTTGTTCTTTTGGAGAAGCTGTTCAAGAGCATCCTGAATTGGTTAAAAAATATTTAGGATCAGTTGTTCCTCAAACAGATAATATTTATGCAGCATTAAATT
This sequence comes from Sphingobacterium sp. IITKGP-BTPF85, assembly GCF_001006065.1. Classification (NCBI taxonomy): domain Bacteria; kingdom Pseudomonadati; phylum Bacteroidota; class Sphingobacteriia; order Sphingobacteriales; family Sphingobacteriaceae; genus Sphingobacterium; species Sphingobacterium sp. IITKGP-BTPF85. Next base: position 12,765 of record NZ_ASZT02000118.1, on the reverse strand, counting down.
CAGCGGTATTCTCTGATGGGTCTTTCGTGTACATTCCGAAAGGCGTTCGTTGCCCAATGGAATTGTCTACTTATTTCCGTATCAATGCACAAAATACAGGTCAATTTGAACGTACATTAATTGTTGCTGAAGAAGGCGCTTATGTCTCCTATTTAGAAGGTTGTACAGCTCCTATGCGTGATGAAAATCAATTGCACGCAGCAGTAGTCGAATTAATTGCAGAAAAAGACGCTGAAATAAAATATTCTACCGTTCAAAACTGGTATCCTGGTGACAAAGACGGTAAAGGTGGTATCTTCAACTTCGTTACAAAACGTGGTATTTGTAAAGGTGATAATAGTAAAATTTCCTGGACACAAGTAGAAACTGGGTCAGCAATTACATGGAAATATCCAGGTGTCATCTTAAAAGGCGATAATTCGGTTGGTGAATTTTATTCGGTAGCAATGACCCGTAATATGCAAGTCGCAGATACAGGTACCAAGATGATTCACATCGGAAAAAATACCAAATCAAAGATTATTTCTAAAGGTATATCTGCAGGCAAAAGCCACAACAGTTACAGAGGTTTGGTGAAAATCGGACCAAATGCAGATAATGCAAGAAACTTTACACAATGTGACTCCTTACTAATCGGAGACCGTTGTGGTGCACATACGTTCCCTTATATTGAAAATCGTAATAATACAGCAACTTTAGAACATGAGGCTACCACTTCAAAAATAGGAGAAGATCAAGTCTTTTACCTAAATCAACGTGGTATCGATTCGGAGAAGGCAGTAGGATTAATTGTCAATGGTTACGCAAAGGAAGTATTAAACCAGTTACCGATGGAATTTGCTGTTGAAGCACAGAAGTTGTTGGCGATTTCGTTAGAAGGTTCAGTAGGATAGATAAAAAAATAGTTGCAACCAGAGTACTTGTTGAAAGTACCATGCGCAATACACAATACTAATAAAGAAATGTTAAGTATAAAAAATTTACACGCGTCTGTAGACGGCAAACAAATTTTAAAAGGTTTAAATCTTGAAGTAAAAGCAGGTGAGATTCATGCAATCATGGGGCCCAATGGTGCTGGTAAAAGTACTTTAGGAAATGTTTTAGCTGGTCGTGATGCGTACGAAGTGACAGAAGGTGAAGCTTTATTGGACAACGTTGATCTATTGGATTTATCTCCAGAAGATCGTGCTCGTGAAGGGCTGTTCTTAGCTTTCCAATATCCAATTGAAATACCAGGAGTATCGAACATTAACTTCTTGAAAACAGCAGTTAACGATATTCGTGCATATAAAGGTCTGCCTCCGATGGAAGCAAAAGAATTCTTAAAAACAGTGAAAGAAAAGCAACAGTTGGTAGAATTCTCTGCGAACTTGGCTAACCGCTCATTGAATGAAGGATTCTCAGGTGGTGAGAAAAAAAGAAATGAGATCTTCCAGCTGGCCATGTTAAATCCTAAATTATCTATTTTGGATGAAACAGATTCAGGTTTGGATATTGATGCTTTACGTATCGTCGCAAATGGTGTTAATCAATTGCGTTCTAAAGATAATGCTTTTGTAGTTATCACGCATTACCAACGTCTTTTAGATTATATCGTGCCAGATGTTGTTCACGTATTATACAACGGACGTATTGTAAAATCTGGTCCTAAAGAATTAGCTTTAGAATTAGAAGAAAAAGGTTACGATTGGTTAAAAGAATTAGACGCACAAAACGCATAATTACACAGATCTTGTGAAAGAATAGAGGTGTTAATTAGCGATTTGATTAAAATATAAAATGAATACATTAGTTTCAGAATCATTACTTCAACAAGTGTTGAGCAATTTTCAAGAGCAAGTAGCGGAGCCTGCTTTTTTGTCGGCAATACGTCAGCAAGCTTTTGATCGCTTCTCAGCAGTTGGCTTTCCAACGGTGAAAGACGAAGAATGGAAATATACCAATATTCATAAGCTTATCGATCAATCATATGTATTGAATTCGGATGTGGATATTGAAGGATTAGATTTTAGTGCTGGTGAAATTCCAAATCTGGATGCACACCGCATTGTGTTGGTTAATGGTCAATACATGCTGTCATTCTCTTCTTTAGAAGAAGAAAAAGGCCTTATCGTGAAAACGATGGAGGATGCTGTAGAAGAACCTGCTTTCCAAGCACATTTTGCACAACATGCAGACAAAACTAGTAATCCTTTCGTAGCATTGAATACAGCTGGTTATACAAATGGTGTTTTTATTGCACTTGCAAAAAATACCATATTAGCTAAACCGATCCATATTATCCATGTTGCGACAGGTACAGAAGATTTCTTTTCACAGACACGTAATTTAATCGTCCTGGAAGCAAATGCTGAAGCAGAGATTATCGAGTCTTATATGACTGTTGCTGGCGCCGCTAAAAACATTCAAAATAAAGTATCAGAGATCATTGTCAAAGAAAACGCTAAAATGCAACACTACTATTTGCAAGTAGCGGAATCTGCGAGTAATTATTTCAATCATACGGAAGTATATCAAGAGAAATATAGCTTATACAATAACTATAACTGTAATTTTCCTGGAGCAGCTTTTATAAGAAATAATATCAACGTACGTCTTGACGCTGAAAATGTAGAAAGCCACTTATACGGTATCAACTTGACAGATGATAAACAGTTGGTTGATAACCACACAGAAGTGGATCATATGAAACCACATTGTGAATCATACGAATGGTATAAAAATATTACGCAGGGAGAATCTGCAGCTGTTTTTAATGGTAAGATTTTCGTACGTGAGGATGCTCAAAAAACAAATGCATTTCAACAAAATAATAACTTGTTGATCTCAGATAAATCTGCAGTTTATACGAAGCCTCAGCTTGAAATTTTTGCTGATGATGTGAAGTGTTCACACGGTTGTACAATTGGACAATTTGATAACGATGCCTTATTCTATCTAAGAGCTAGAGGTATTGGTGAAGAAGCTGCTCGTATCTTATTGGTACATGCATTTGCATTTGATGTAACGACTCGTTTCTCGAATGAGGTTGTTCGTCAATATGTCGAAGAATTAGTTGAAGAAAACTTAACTAGTAAATAGGTTAACTTCCTAGGTGCAATAAAATACTAGGTGCAATAAAATAAAAGCGTTTGAGCTCTAATTCAAACGCTTTTATTTCTAAATAATTTCAAGATCTGGATTTACTTTTAGTAATTCTTGTATAAATGAATCCTCAGAACGAGGATTTACAAAAACATCATCATATTTATTGAAATATATAACTAAACCCTTTTGGTAAGGATTTAAAATGTGGTAAATTCCTCTGATTTGGTTTCGCTCAATTTTTCTAATGTCATCAATAGAGATGGCTTTTTTTCTAGAAAATTACTGAGTAGTAGAGAACGATCTGCAATCTGGTACTTCGGAAATATAAAAATAATGTACCAGATTAATCCGAGAAATAGAGTTGAAATTAGTGCACCTAGAAAAAATCCTTTATTGATATTTTCATAGTAATTGAAAGTAAGTAAGGTGATGATGCTAAGTAACCAAACGTAGGCTCCTTTACCAATTTTCGCGCTGTAACTCTTCATAATTAAGTATTTTCTGGTTTAGTTACTTGTAATATAGTGAATTTTTCATTTTAATACAAGTAGGTGCTTTTTTCTAAATGCTACATATATAATTTTTAAGCTTGTTAAGCAATAATTTCTTTTTGTTGATGAATAAATATATAACTTCATTTTATTTTAAACGTAACCGTTTTATAATCTTAGGGTTATCGCTATTTGTGATAGTTTCGATCTACGTCTTGATGTTTCGAGTCATTGACCATAGGTTACACACATTAAACAAAAGGATTTTAAAAGAGATGTCATTTGAGAAATCGCAATTAGTTCAAAAAGAATTCGATGATTTTGATCGTGTTTTCCATTTGATGGGGCTTGCTGCTGATGAAGGACAGCAAAATTCATGAATAAACTGATTGATCAAGACAGTGTGCGACAGTTTCTCATTGCCTACACGTATTGGAGATCTGATGGTCTCCATTTTTCAAAAAATCTGGAATGGTATGCCGATCCGAAGGCTATAGATCCCGTGATTAAGAGTACAGCATTACCAGAAGATTTCAGAAGAACAAAATTTATTAAAAGTGAAAAAGGGATGTATTTACATGTTTATGTCCCAACCGATGAGGGAGTTCTTCAGCTGACGTTAGATCTGCATAAATTGAACGCTTATTTTTGGGCTGGAAATCCAGGTACCCGGCATATTTTGAAGTATATGATGCCAATGGAATATGTTTGATTTATCCTGATGAAAAACAAATAGGAAAAAAAAGAATAAAGAGCTGGAAGCAATATCCTGTGAAAAATAATCTGGTCATGTCAGACTATATTCTGATGGAAGTTCTGTTGGATGAATATAAATTCAAAGGAACATTTGAAAATAATCGATTATTTGTGAATGTGCTATTGATGCTGACAGAAGATGATGTACGTGATATTAGTAACAAGACATTCCTTCTAGGTGCTATAGGTATTGCTACCATGTTATTTTTTATGTTTTTGCTTGACATTCAAAATAGAAAAGCGAAGCGATTGCGGCTAAAAAATCTGGAATATCAAAAAGAAGATGCTTTGCTTCGCTTTGAAAATTTGAAACGGAAAGTAGATCCACATTTTCTGTTTAATGCTTTGGGATCCCTACAGCAATTAATTGGCAAAGATCCGGCTCAAGCAAAAGTTTTTGTTGGGAAGATGGCAAAAGTATACCGGAAGTTTTTAAGTGGTGATGAGTCAGGTCTAGCAACGATAAGAGAAGAATTGGCACTTGCAGAGGAATATTTTTTCATGCAAAAAATACGTTTTGGAGATACCTTAAGTCCATTGAAAATCAACGTCACTCCAGAGGTCATGCCCTTATTTATTCCGAAATTCAGTTTGCAGATTTTAATTGAAAATGCCATCAAACACAATGAACTTCGTAAGGAGCAGCCATTATCAATTACGATTGAAGAGCAGGAAGGAAGATTGGTCGTTCGTAATACTGTATTGTTCAAAAACCCGGATATGGACGCCGCAGGTTATGGAACCAAAATGATAGCACATGTTTACGATTTTTACCAGGTACAAGGGTTTGAAATCCAGTATCATGATGCTGATTTTATTGTATATCTACCATTCATCCATATTGACAGTCGATAAAGATAAAATAATAATTTAAGAGCACTGGAATATTTCTTCCAGTAAAACTGCGGATTCACTCCTGAAATTGACGCCTTCACTCTGATTCGCTTTTTGGAACCATAATATATTGGCATCTTCACCACCCTATATCTATGAGTCCTATTTTAATTTAAACAAATGAATAATCTGCCTTTCAAAAGAAATTCAGCATTAGCAAGCTTTGGTTTCTTTTCTATTTTCATTCTCAATTCTTGTCAGCTGCTCAGTCCTCTAGGCTTAGGTAAAAAGAAAGATGTTGTCGCTGATTCCACAAAAAAGGATTCTGCTTTAGTTTACGACAAGTTTCTAAAAAATGCCAAAATTGATAGCGGGATTTTTAATGTTATTAATAAAGAGAAAGATTTCTTTTTCGAAATACCGGTTGAGAAACTGGATAAAGACTTTTTGTTGATCAATAAAATCTCTTCTGTACCCTTAGCTTTGAATGAAGCTGGCTTAAATAAAGGCATGAATTATGAAAATAAAGTAATACGTTTCTCCCTAAAAAAAGCGCGTAAAGAGATTTGGGCAAGTGAAATTAAACCTCAGGTAGAAGTACCTAAAGAAGATGCGATAGCACGCTCAGTCGCCGATAATTTTACAGCATCGTTTATTGAATCATTCAAAATTGAAGGCTATAATAAAGATTCATCGTCAGTAATTATCAAGATAAATAAAGTATTTGATGGAACTGAAAAAAGTTTCAACGATGTATTTACCAATATTGGATTAGGTACTGCTCCTAAAACAGCATTATCATTGATCGATCAGATGAAATCATTTGATAACAACATTGTAATTCGCTCCATATTATCTACACGTGTCACCGAAGGAAATGAATCCATTCCAATCAGTTTAACCATCACTAGTAATATATTAGAATTGCCTAAAGATGCAATGAAGCCACGTTTCTCAGATCCTAGGGTAGGTTATTTTACTACTCCACGCTGGTATTTTTCAGATAAGCAGCAAGAAATGGAGAAAAGAGAACTGGTAACACGCTGGCGGTTAGAGCCACGCGAAGAAGATGTGGAACGTTATTTAGCGGGCGAACTGGTTGTCCCAAAGAAACCAATAGTTTTCTATATTGATCCAGCTACTCCACAACAATGGCGTAAACAAATTATTGAAGGAGTACACGATTGGCAAAAAGCCTTTGAAGAGGCCGGCTTTAAAGATGCCATCATTGCAAAAGAAGTTCCAAAAGGAATGGACTTTGATATCGATGATGCAAATACATCAGCCATCACTTATGCAGCTTCTCCACAAGCCAATGCGATGGGACCATCAGTTGTAGATCCACGCACCGGTGAAATCTTAGAAGCAGATGTAATCTGGTGGCATAATGTGATGACTGCTTTAAATACCTGGATGCGTGTACAGACAGCACGATCGATCCATCTGTTCGCGGTAACATATTCTCTGATGAGAAAATGGCACATGCCATCCGCTTTGTATCATCACACGAGATTGGTCATACATTAGGATTGAAGCATAATATGGGATCGTCTTTTAGTTTCCCTGTAGATTCATTGCGTTCAGCTTCCTTTACACAAAAGATGGGGGGGACAGCAACGTCCATCATGGATTATGCCCGTTTTAATTATGTGGCTCAACCAGAAGATCAGGTACAGGCTATTACACCAGTGATTGGTCTATATGATAAATATGCAATTGCCTGGGCTTACCGATGGTACCCGAACAAGACAGCATGGGAAGAACTTCCATTGCTAAAAAAAGAGATTGAGTCGAAGCAGGACAATCCTTACTATTGGTACGGAGAGCAACAGGACCCTAAAAATACAGTTGATCCAAGATCGCAGTCAGAAGATTTAGGAGACAATGCCATGCTTGCTGGCACATATGGTTTGAAAAATTTGAAACGTATCATGCCTCAGATCATTAACTGGACAACTACTTCAGGTCAGGATTACTATAAAGCAGGTAAATTATATATGGCTGTTATTGGTCAATGGTATGCTTATGCAGATCATGTTTCCAATAATATCGGTGGTATCTATCTCAATAACCCTGTTTTAGGTGACGGTAAAGACGCATATGCACCAGTGCCGCGCCAGAAACAAATAGAAGCATTAGCTTACTTAAAAGAAAATGTTTTTACTTTGCCAGAATGGTTGTTCCGAAAAGAATTGATGACAAAAACATTCCCATTAAAAGATAGTCCAGTAGGTTCTTTCGAATATGCGCCTTATACATTAAAAAGAGAATTTCAATACAGCTTATTATATAATTTACTTCAAGATCAGCGCTTATTGCGCATGACCGAGATGGAACTACTTTTCGGACGTGCTCAAGCGTGGAGTGTAGAGGAATTTCTGAAAACATTACGTCAGGAGATATTTGCAAAAACTTTAAAAAAGCAAAACTTAGATATTGATGCCCGTATGTTGCAGCAGAACTATATCGATATATTATTGGTAACCAATAATAAAAGTATGGATAAGTTGAATACGAAAAAATTGTCTTTTGTAGATCAATTTATGAAAGTGGCTAAACCAGCGTTCTGTCCGATACATGCAACAGCACATACTAATTCTGATGAACATGATTTACGCAATGTGCATGTTTCAGGTATGAGCAGAACATCTGAAATGCTGACCGTGAAGCGAGCGGAATTAATCCAGATACAGAAGTTGTTGAAAGCAGCGCAGTCTTCAGGAGATTTTACCACTCAGGCACATTATCAGGACCTGTTAATGCGGATCAATAGTTCGTTAAATGTGAATAATTAACAAAAATCTATATATATAAAACAAATGAACAAATTCTTACTCTTTGTCATCTTTTCTTGCGTGCAACTTACTTCGTATGCACAAGAAACGATAACCCTAAAGGGAAAAGTGTTGGATAGCAAAACACAAACACCGATATTAGGTGCTACAGTTTTATTGAAAGCACAGCAGTAGGGGAATCTACGGGCGTAGTTGGTCAAATACAACAATCTGCATTGGGAGCAGTGACCGACAATGCTGGTAATTTTACGCTAACTGTACCGACGGACGTTAAATATTTTACGGTTTCCTTTGTAGGGTACCAAAATAAGCAAGTCCAGGTAGCAAAGGTATACAACACGATCTTTTTGGAGGCAACAGATAATGCTCTTGATGAAGTGATCGTAACAGGGTATACCAATATCAGTAAGGTCAAAAACACGACCGCTTATAATAAGCTGAAATTAGATGATATCAAGCAAACCGGTGTGTCTAGTGTTGACCAATTACTGGAAGGACAGGTAGCAGGTTTACAATTAAGCAATCTTAATGGTGGACCAAACAGTGCACCAAAGATTCGTATCCGCGGTACCGTATCCTTAAATGGAACACAAGATCCACTATGGGTAATTGATGGTTTACCGATCGAAGGAACTGCATTGCCCAATACTTTCGATAAAGATAATTTGAACAATCTGTCGAATTTACCGATTGCAGGTATCAATCCAGATGATATTGCGGATATTACCGTATTGAAAGATGCCGCGGCAACTTCAATTTATGCGCTAGAGCTGCCAATGGTGTTATCGTCATTACAACTAAAAAAGGTAAAAAAGGACCTACACAGGTTTCTGTATCGGCAAATAGTTTCGTTACGCAGAAACCTGATTTTACGAAACTCAACCTGATGAACGCATCAGAAAAGGTTGAGTTTGAATTAGGGATGGCCAATCGTTCGGATTTGACTTACCGTACTAACCAAGGCGCTATTGCTCGGTTGTTGAGTGCTAATAATGAATTAGATTCTTATCGTAAATTTGGTATAACGGGCCTTTCTAAAACAACACAAGATGCGATCAGTCAATTGCGCAGTCAGAGTCATAACTGGGGAGATGAATTGTACCGTACTGCATTAAATCAGCAATATACAGCAGCAATATCTGGAGGATCTGATGGACATGATTTTTATTTATCAGGTGGATTCTATGATGAACAAGCAGCTACCAAAGGGGTCGGAATGCGTCGTTATTCATTGACTTTAAATAATAACTTTAAGATCAGTAATAAGCTAAAGGCTGGTATCAATTTATTGGGATCATCTACAGATCGTAATAATTTCATTCAGGATCGTGATGCATTTACAAACCCCAATACCTATGCACGGACAGTTAACCCATATTTGACGCCAAGAGACGCACAGGGTAATTATGTGTATGACCAAGATATCGTAGGCTACGAAAGAGATACCTATATTCCTTTCAATGCTCTAGAAGAACGTGCAAATACAAATTATAATTTGAATAACAAAAGCTTAAAAGCGATTGCAAATTTAACCTATCAGATTTTGCCATCGTTATCTTTACGTACTGAACTGGGTTTGCAATTTGAAGAGTCAGGCACAGAGCGTTTCGCTGACAAGGAAAGTTATAATACAAGAAAGTTTAGGGCACAAACACGTTATTATGATAGTGCTTCAAAAACAAATAAGTATTTTTTGCCTGATGGCGGGCAAATCCAGAATGATAAGAACAGTATTTTTCAATACAACTGGAAATCTTTTGCTCAATACAACTTGAAATTCGATGATCACCATGATATTGAAATCATGGCAGGTACGGAGTTGAGAAGATCTAAAAATACGGGTATAATGACACGCGGTTTTGGTTACAATCCAAAAACATTGACAACTCAGCCTATTTTGTTCCCATCTAGTAATTATGCGACTGATAAAAAATATCAGCAATATGTTAAAACAATAGGTGAATCTTCTTATGCATCATTTTATGCAAATGCTTCATATAGTTATGATCGTAAATATAATATATATGGTAGTATCCGTTACGATGGCTCCAATATGTTTGGTGTAGATCCTAAATATAGATTCTTACCCATCTGGTCACTATCGGGATCATGGAATGCAAAAGAAGAAGATTTCTTGAAAGATCAGGAATGGGTTTCTAATCTGAAATTTCGTGGTTCTTACGGTATACAAGGTAATATTGATCGTAATTCATATCCATTTATTATCGGTACATATAGTAATGGATCTATGTTGCCTGGAAATAACGAAGAAAGCATTGTTGTTGACATGCCTGCTAATGATAAATTACGTTGGGAGCGTACACAGTCCTGGAATGCAGGTTTTGATTTCGGAATTCTAAAAAATAGAGTACAGTTTACGGTTGATTATTATAATCGTTTATCGACAGATCTAATTGGTACAAGTCAATTGCCATTAGAAAATGGATTCCCGAATGTATCACGCAACTGGGCATCTGTTAGCAATGATGGTATTGAATTCTCAGTTAATAGCCAAAATATCGTGCGTGATCGTTTCTCTTGGTCGACAGATTTTAATATTGCACATAACCGTAATAAGTTGAAACGTGTGATGGCAGATCCGACAGCTTACAATGTAGATGCGCGTGCAGGTAATCCGATCAATGCGATGTATGAAATTGAGACAGCTGGTTTGGATGCTGATGGTTTGCCTCAGTTCTACAACGATCAAGGAGCTGTCGTATCATATGAAGATTACTTTCAATTGTTTGATCCCTATGCAGATATGGCGCCGGGTCTTTTTGTAAATTCATCGATGAATAACAATGAATATCAGAATAAATTTAAATACAAAGGTAGTATGGACCCTAAATTTGTTGGTGGTATGACAAACAGGTTCCGCTATGCTAATTTTGATCTAGCTGTTTCAGTTGTATTTAATATTGACCAATGGATGAGACGTAGTCCAACTTATAATCCAGCCATTGTAGATCGCGGATCCAATTATACAAAAGATGTACTGCAGGCATTGACTCCAGGCTCAAAAGATTTTATTGCAATAGGTTCGACAAGCGCTGAAGCGAGTGATCGCTGGATGGCCTACAGCTGGATGGATGGTAACGATCCATCAAATGCTTTTAAATATTTAGATATCTGGTCTAAAAAGATGAGTTATTTACGTGTCAATAGCATCCGTTTAGGTTATACTTTGCCAAAATCAGTAGCAAATAAAATTCAGGCATCTAATATCCGATTTAATATAGAAGGACGTAACCTGTTTGTTTTTGGTAATAATTATGATGGATATTTTGATCCGGAAACGTTTGGTAATAACTATGCACAACCCATCTCCAAATCATTTGCTTTTGGTTTAACAGCATCATTTTAATTAAGATATCCATGAAAAAGAATTTATTATATATAGGATTGTTAGTTGGTGGGCTTTTAAGCACTTCTTGCAATAAATACTTAGATATACAACCAGTAGGAACTGTTGTTCCTACTACAGAAGCTGATTTTAGAGCTTTGATGTTTAGTGGCTATAAAGTTTATCCAGAACACAAATCATACTTAAACTTACGTACAGACGAGTTGTTATTGGATGAATTTTCTACCGATCTGGCAACATTGAAAGATCTTTATCTATGGAATGATCAAAATCCTGATCGCAATACTCAATCCATGGCTTGGGAAACGCTCTTTAAAAGTATTTTCTATGCCAATCACATCATTGCAGAAGCTAAAGACAAAGCAGGAGATACAGATGCTGTAAAGCAAATCCGTGCAGAAGCCTATTTGTTACGTGCTTATGCGCACTTTGAATTATTAAATACCTACGCTGATAATTATAATGCTGCAACAGCTGCAACAGATCGTGGCGTACCGATTTCGATAAAAGTAGACTTGGAGCAATTGTTTGCGCCAGCAACAGTAGAAAAAGTATGTGCCCAGATTCTGCAGGATATGGAAGACGCATCTGCTTTATTACAAGTTCAAGATCAGGCGACCAACGTAAAATACAGATTCAGCCGTCGTGCTTACGAAGCCTTTGAAGCACGTTTAAGATTATATCGTGGCGAATGGGAACTTGCAACCAAAGCTGCCGATAAAGGATTAGCGATTAATGCGAATCTAGAAAATTTAAACGAAGTCGGTTCAAAATTACCAAATGATTTTGAATCCAAAGAGATGATTCAGGCATGGGAAGAGGTAGGAAAAACGAATGTTTCTCGCTCAACTTATATTAGTCCATCTTTTATGGCTAAGTATAAAGCGGGAGATTTACGTGTTAATCGTTATTTTCAAAAATTAGGAAGTGACTATGTATCTAAAAAAGGGGGAGATAACCGCTTTAATGTCACGTTTAGAAATGCAGAGTTATATTTAATTAAAGCGGAAACAGCAGCGAGATTGGGACAAAAAGAACAAGCTATTGCAGCTTTGACTACGCTATTAAAAAATAGATTGACCGCAACTGCTTTTACAACAGCTCAAGTAAAATTGGCAACCCTATCTAATGCTGAACTGATTATGTTTATACTAGATGAGCGTGCTCGAGAACTTGCTTTGGAAGGATTGCGTTGGTACGATTTAAAACGTACAACACGACCTAAAATTGTACATAGCTATCAGTCTAAAGACTATACTTTAATTCAAAATGATCCACGTTATGTAATTCGTTATCCTAAAGAAGCGATATCAAATAATCCAGATTTATAAAATTAGAGCAATCTCATAAATTCCGATCCCCATTCTCGAAAGAATGGGGATTTTTTTTTAAATTCAGCACATGTTTAAAAAGATATTGATCGTAGAAGATGAAA